>JAKSNQ010000001.1 GCA_024399615.1 Paludibacteraceae bacterium
TTGTCGACTGCTTGCAGACTCCTTGCAGACCCCTTGCTATATCTCTTTGTCGACTCCCTGCTAACTGCATACTTCCATAAGACGTTCCGCATACTTCCCTAAGACATCCCTAAGTCTTTTAGCAGAGCTCCAGCAAACCTCCAGCAGACTTCCAGCAAAGCTTATAACTTTTTTGTTAAGGGCTGAGATACGATAGATGAACCGGAGGACAAGTACTTAGCAACTCTCGTAATTGTACATTTGCAGACTCAATTACATTTGTCGCATACGATAGGCAGATGCCCGACCAAATGCTTAGAAGCAATAAGAACGTTTTCATGTGCGCGTGTGTATAAAATAATGTGAATTTTAATAGAGCAAGAAAAAGAATAATAAACACAAAATTATTGGGTAGAGTGAGCCTATTTTTGCCGTTGTTTCGTTGATTTTCTCACTTTTATTTGCAAATAACCGGAAAAACTTGCGGCTTTCAAAAAAAAAGCGTACCTTTGCAGCAGTTTCGTGAATTCTTCACAACAAGAGTACAGTCTGCTCGCTAATACTCGAGGTCGGCATTGCCCAAAAAAACATTTCATTGCCTCGATTTATCCGGCAATCATCAACTCCAAAACTCGTCAAGATGGACTCATTGTTTCTGCTTCAGTTCGGCTGTTTTCTCAGCACCACATTGATGGCGCTGTTGTTGGCGTTTGCGCGTCTGCACACGTCTCGTATCAACCGCGGCTACGAGGTTTCGCGCTGGATTCTGTTTGCCGCACAGCTGCTCTTTGCGCTTCACTACCTGCTGCAGATGGTGTTCGGGTTCCGTGCTCATGGAGCCGACGTGGGCGTGGTGGTGAACATCCTCTTTTATACCCCCATCTCGGCATTGATTGCCTTTGCCACCATTCGTCTGGCCAGTTCGCGCGAGCATCAAAAGCGCCAGGTCGTCATAGGGACCATCAGTACCATCGTCGTGATGGTGTGCTTCGGCCTGGGGTATGTCATGAACGGCAGTCTGCACATGGGCAGAATGACCTACGTGATGGAGTGCATCTATGCAATCAGTCAGATTTATTTCTCCATCAGTCCCATCAACGAGATGCGCCGCATCTTCCGCCAGGTGGAGAGCTATACGGCAGGTGATATCAGCACCTCCCAGATGTACATGTCGGTAGGCGTATCGTTGATGGCCGTGCTCGGTTGCGTCATGGCCGTGGGCTTACTATCCACCAGCATGCTTTACTACATCGGCACGGCGTTCATGTTGACGATGTATTTTTACGTGGTGTGCTTTGTGGAGCTGGGCAGCCATATGGCGGCGCTCAACGAAGTACTGGAGAACAATACCGACACCAATAGCGAGACGCCGGACGAAGTGCAGACCAATACCCCGGAGAACAGCCTTCCGGAGGAGCGCGTAGCAGAGATTGAAGCAAAAATGGCCAATTGGCGCAAGGAGCGTGGCTATTCTGACCCAGACCTCAACCTCAACTCGCTGGCTCGTCGCCTGCAAATCCCGCAGAAAGAGTTGGCCCGTTACCTGCTGCAGACGCAAGGCAAGACTTTCCGTATCTGGCTCTCGGACCTGCGACTGGAGGAAGTGAAACGGATGCTGCTGACGCACGACGAATACAGCATCGAGGCCATCGCCATGGAGTGTGGATTCTCATCACGCAGTTGGTTGCAGCACAAATTCAAGACCAGCACGGGCATGACGGTCACAGAATGGAAAGCAAACCATTTTACTATTTGACAATTTTACTATTTTACCATTTTACTATTTGACCATCGTACTATTTTACCATTTTACTATTTGACAATTTTACTATTTGACAATTTTACTATTAACGTAGTATTATGCCGAATTGGGCATAAAAACATGTGTCGTTCCCCCCAACAACACACCTAAATCTGGGCAACAACACAACAGCGCACACCAACCGCACACATTATACGCGAAAAAGCAGTACCTTTGCAGAAGAAAAAACAACAGGGCGTGAAGAAGCCATTCGGAAACGCCCACTTAAGGTACACATCACATGACACTATGGTTGGCAATAATGCTGTCAGACAAACAGACGGCAATGGTTATTTTGGGTAGCATCGGAGTGGTGCTGCTGTTTGCTGCGTGCATCATCTGGAACGATTTATTCCGCAAGCCGAATAAACTTTAGAAAACAGCAATAGTAGTATATTTTATTAAGGTGCAAAAGTATTTGCAAAAAAGGCCCTCACGGGAAAAGTGAGAGCCTTTTTGTGTGTATCTTCGCCCTGTTATGCCCACTTGGCAAGGGCCAGATCCTCTTTGCGTGTCATCTCCGCACGCGTCTCGGGCGTCTTGTCGGCCTGGCCGGTAAGGTGCAGGATGCCGTGAATAATGATGCGGCGAAGTTCGTCATCGAACGACGTTCCCACCTCCTCCGCATTGGCTCGAACCATATCCACGGAGATGAAGATATCCCCGTTGACCACCGAGGCAGTCGTGTAGTCAAACGTGATGATATCGGTATAAAAATCGTGCTGAAGAAACTCGCGATTGACCGCCAGCTCTTTCTCATCGTCACAAAAGACATAGGTCACTTCGCCAACCGAGAAACCGTAATCAGCCGCCACCGATCGAATCCATCGCTCGGTTTTGCGCTGGTTGAAAAGTGGCATGGACGTATTTTCTGCTGTAAAATGAATCATGTTCTTTATGGGGTGTTCTAATAATCAATGGAAGAAAAGATATGCGAGCAAGATGGCCGCCAGAATGCCAAACACATCGGCAATGAGGCTGCAGACAACGGCATAGCGCGTGTCCTTGATATTCACACTTCCGAAATAGACGGCCAGAATATAGAACGTGGTGTCGGTAGAACCCTGAACGATAGACACGAGGCGCCCCACAAACGAGTCCGCTCCGTACTGCGCCATGGCATCCACCATGAGTCCACGAGCACCACCTCCGGATAGCGGACGCATGAGTGCAGTAGGTAAGGCCGGCACAAAATCGGTATTCAACCCAAGTGAGGCAAAGCACCAGCCCATGCCGCGCACCAGCCAATCCATAGCTCCCGAAGCACGGAACATGCCCACCGCCACAAGGATGGCTATCAGGTACGGAATGATTCCCACCGCCGTATGGAATCCCTCTTTGGCACCATCGATAAAGGCGTCATAGACGTTGATGCGCGCCACCATCGCCTCGATGACAAACCAAACGATAACTCCCAGCAGCAACATACTGGCCACCACGGTGGACCAACGTGAGAACTGTTCCTGTGGCACCAGACTGGCAGTAACAAGGATAGCTCCCACCAGCGCACCCATACCCAAGAGCGTGCCCAAGATGACAGGGTCCCAAAGGCGTATCTTTTGCGCTACGGCTACGGCGATGATGCCGGCCACAGCGGCAAAAAACGTGGCGAGCAGGATAGGCAGGAAAACGTCGGCTGGATTGGCCGCACCCATCTGGGCACGATACACCATGATGCTGACAGGGACAAGGGTAAGGCCACTGGTCACCAATACCATGAACATGATCATGGGATTGCTGGCTTTGGTCTTGTCGGGACTGATGTCCTGCAACTCCTTCATCGCCTTCAGGCCGGTGGGAGTGGCCGCATTATCGATGCCCAGCATAGTAGCAGACAGGTTCATAAACATCGAACCGAAAGCGGGATGCCCTTTGGGCACTTCGGGAAAAAGGCGCGAGAAGAAGGGCGAGACAAGACGCGACATCTTGTTCACCACGCCGGCCTGTTCGCCTATTTTCATTATACCCATCCAGAGCGCCAACACGCCGGTAAGACCGATGGAAATCTCGAAACCGGTCTTGGCTGAAGAGAATGTACTCTGGAGGATGTCGTTCATAATCTCGGCCTGGCCGAAGAAAATCATCTGCACGATGCCGGCAAAAACGGCAATCAAGATGAGAGCAATCCAGATGTAGTTTAGAATCATATTTATTGGAGGGTTTATCGATGTTAGGGGGAGTCTTGGAGTATGCAAAACATTCGTTTGGAGTTGTGCACTATTTGCGTCCGAAATCGGCCGGAATCTCGCCCCATAATTCCGTTTGCCACTTGACGACAGGGTTTCGGTAGGAGTTGACCTGAAGCCAATTTTCGGCCCGCTGAATGACCTGAAACAGCTGTGCGTTCTCGTCGGTCATGGCCAGTTTCGTTTTGCATTTTCGCTCACGCACCCAGGCCTGTGCCGTGCGGCTGTCAGAGTAGATACGCATCGTCAATAGTTGTTCGGCCAGCGCCGCGTTTCCTGCACTCAAGGCCTGCTCAGCCTGCCGCTTCATGAGCGCCAGCGCATGCACGATAGCGAGAAACTCGCCGATATTGTTGGTTCCGCCGAGTACCGGTCCATAGTGAAAAATCTGAGTTCCCGTAGCAGCATCCACGCCCTGATACTCCATCTTGCCGGGATTACCGCTGCAGGCACCATCCACCGCCAAGGCGGGATATTGCGGCTGCTGTTCGGTCGGTAAGAGGGCTATGTTCAGCCTATCCACCTTTTGCTTCACGGCCTGCGAGAAATACTCAAGCGGGCTGCCTGCAAACGCATTCTCGGCCTCTTCGCGGGTAGGAAATCCCTTGTATCGGGCCCCCTCCACGCCCTTGACCTGACGCTCGCACGCTTCCCAACTGTCGTAGATTCCGGGTTCCTTGCCCGACCACACGACATAGTATTTATTCTTATTTTTACTCAAAACGAGCGCAAAGGTAGTGCTTTTTTTTCAAATAGCCAAAATATTTATCCAAATATTTGCTTATATCAAAAAAAAGCAGTACTTTTGCCACACATTTCGTGGTATGGACTGTCCACAAGCGTGTGGTGCGAGTCAATTGGCCCTGTAGTTCAATGGATAGAATACGAGTTTCCTAAACTTTAGATCCGGGTTCGATTCCCGGCGGGGCTACCACCCACACCCCTTTACCGCAATCCTTTCATTTCCAATCAGAAACAATATGAAAAAAAGTTCCCTTATCTTCATTATCCTGCTGGCCGTCGTCGCCTTGGTTGCTCTTTGGGGCGTAAAGTCCTACAACGGCTTTGTCGTACAGGAAGAAAACGTAGAAACAGCCTGGGGCAACGTGCAGACGCAGTACCAACGTCGTGCAGACCTCATCCCTAATCTGGTAGCCACCGTGAAAGGTTACGCAGCCCACGAGTCAGAGACTCTGGAGGCCGTGATGGCCGCTCGTGCAAAAGCCACCACCATCAACGTGGATGCCAGCAACATGACTCCCGAGCAACTGCAGGCCTATCCGGCCTCACAAGGCGCATTGTCCACCGCTCTGGGGCGCCTGATTGCCGTAGCTGAGAGCTATCCCGACCTGAAAGCCAACCAGAACTTTTTGGACTTGCAGTCACAACTGGAGGGTACCGAGAACCGCATCGCCGTGGCACGCAAGACCTTCAACGAGACTGCACAGCAGTACAACACGCAGATTCGCCAATTCCCGGCCAATATCGTAGCCGGCATCTGCGGATTTGACAAGAAACCCTATTTTGAGGCAGATGCAGCTGCACAGGCCGCGCCTACCGTACAATTCTGATTCAGAAAAAGCGACTATTTGAGCAACCATATGAACGCTAAGAACGTACTGGATTTTCAGCGCAAACTGGCCGTCAACAACAATCGCCCTTGGTTCACCGAACACAAGGGCGATTACTTGACCATAAAAGCTGATTTAGAGGCATTTACGCAGCAATGGATCGATGCCATGGCGGCCGAAGTTGACCCCGAATTGGGGGCACTCAAACCTTCGGACTGCATGTACCGAATCTATCGAGACACGCGCTTCTCGAACGACAAGACCCCCTACAAGCACTGGATTGGCATCATCCTGGCACCTCACGGCGGTCGCAAATCGATAAACGGATGCTACTACCTGCACTTCGAACCCGGCCATTGCCAAATGAGTGCCGGTGTGTGGTGCCCTACTCCGGAACTGGTGAAGGCACTCAGGCAGGATATCTATGATAATGCCGACGAACTGGCCGACATCTTCAGCAGCGAGGCAGCAGCTCCTTTCTTCTGCTCGTTCGACGAAGATGGACAGCAGAAGAAGATACCTGCCGGTTTCCCCAAGGACTTCGCGCACCCCGAATGGCTGGCAAGACGCAGCTTCACGGTGACGACCCCGCTGACCGACGAGGAGATGTGTTCAGCAGACCTGTTTGAGCGTCTGATGGCGTTCTGTCATGCGGCCAGACCGCTGAATCAGTTTTTGGACTACACGATAGAGGAGCATGACTGAGAGTACGTTTTCGAGACTGGAATTGCTGGTGGGCAGCGAGCCGCTGCAAACGATAGGTAGCATGCGCGTGCTGATGTTCGGCGTGGGCGGCGTGGGCAGTTGGTGTGCCGAATCGCTGGTTCGCAGCGGCATCCGTCACCTGACAATGGTCGATTTCGATCGGGTCAATCCCTCGAATATCAACCGCCAACTGATGGCTACCACGGCCACGGTAGGCCGGGTCAAAGCCGAGGTGCTGAAAGAGCGTCTGGAGCGTATCAATCCCGAGGCCGAGATCGTAGTGCGCGCCGACCGCTATACGGCCCAGACACGCGAATCGTTCCATCTGGAGGAGTACGACTACGTGATCGATGCCATCGATTCGGTACCCGACAAAGTGGACCTCATCCTGACGTGCACACGCACCCTCAACGCACGAACAGGCCAACCCATCGGCTTTTTCTCATCGATGGGCGCCGCCCTGAAGATGGATCCGACACGCATACAGGTGGCCGAATTTTGGAACGTCAAAGGGTGCCCATTGGCCCGTGCACTACGCCAACATTTCAAACGCGAGAAGACCTTTCCCGCTCGGAAATTCAAATGCGTCTTTTCGGACGAACTGCTTAAGAACCAGCCACTTACATCAGGCGAAGTTGTTAAGGCAAATGGCACAATAGCGCACATCACCGGCATCTTCGGCTTTACCATGGCCAGCCTGGTGATACAAGATATTTTGTCAAGGGGCGTTCTAAAAAAACTTTCCCCACAAGAGGAAACATCATAACAAATAGCGACATGAAGATACGTAACCTGCTGTTAGTTCTGTTCATCTGGTGCTCAGGTACCCTGTCGGCGATGGTTTATACTCCTGACAACCTGCCCAATCCCCACACGTGGGATGCGACAGACTATGTGTGCAACCCCGACGGACTGCTGCGACAAAATACCTGCGACAGCATCAATGCCATCTGCCAACGCCTGCAGCAGCAGTTGGAGGTAGAGATGGTGGTGATTGCCGTGAACCGATTTGACGAAGAGAACTACTCGCCATTTGACTTCTGTCAGGTGGTAGGAAACACGTGGGGCATAGGCAGCAAAGAGCGCAGCACGGGTATCATCATCTTTCTGGCCACCGAGAGCCGCGACATCCGCCTGCATACCGGAACCGGCATGGAAGGTGTGTTGCCCGACGCCATCTGTACCGACATCCGCTATGACATGTCGAACTATCTGGCAGAAGGCGACTGGAACAGCGGCCTGTTGCGTGGTTGTCAACTGATAGAACAACAACTGCAAGGCGACGATGTTCAGGCCGAGTTGCTGCTGGGCTACGTGCCCAAGACGCAGAAGCACACGGGGTGGTACATCTATTTCATGTTCGCACTCATCGCGTTGATAGCCGCAGCCGTGGCTATCTATTCGATCTCGAACAGCGCCAATCTGCAGTTGAGCAAGAGCCGTTTTCAGAGTTTCCGCACCCAAGGCGAGAGCATCACCAAGGTGCTGATGCTCATCTTTCCCGTGCCATGTGTGCTACTTTACCTGTACTTCCGTCGATTGTGTCAACAGGTACGTCGTCAACCCATTCCCTGCAGCGTCTGCAATGGGCAGATGGAGATGGTGAGCGAGGCCGATGAGCACCGCTATCTCACGCCCGTTCAGCAAACCGAAAAGCGGCTGAAAGTGATTGATTATGACGTCTTTCGCTGCGCCTCATGTGGCCATACTCACGGCTACAAATATCCCAATCAGCAGGTGATGAGACAGTACACCAAGTGCGAGACCTGCGGCGGCTATACAGCCGTTGTCACATCGAAACAGGTGGTAGAACACGCCACCTATTCCCATAGCGGAACAGGCGCCAAACAGCTGGAATGCAAGCATTGTGGTGTGCGCTGGACGGAGAACTACACCATCCCGAAAAAGGAACGCAGTCAGGGTCCGGTTATCATAGGCGGCCCCGGCTCTTCACGCGGCGGATTCGGTGGTGGCTTTGGCGGAGGCAGCTTCGGTGGAGGAGGATTCTCGGGAGGCGGCTCGGGAGGAAAATTTTAGGCTCGAAAACGAACGCTGACTATTGACCGTGCTATTTATTGCCCAAAATATATAGTTACCAACAGTCACTCTCAGAGTTCGATATGCTCGGGAGTGATGGTTTCGCGAAGGAAAATAGAGGCCGATTGGCTGAATTTCTCGACCGATTCGGTCGTCAGATAGCGGCATGAGCCCTCCTCGGCAGAGAGGCATGCAGCCATGTCGGGATGCCGACGCAGGTAGTCGCGCAAACCATCCGCAACAATATCTCCCTGTGCCACCAGTTGAACACCCGGTGGCACCGTTTTTTTTATCTTATCCAGCAGCAGCGGATAGTGCGTACAACCCAAGATAATCGTATCTATCAGCGGATCTTTTTCCAGCAGTTCCCACACGTATTTTTCCACAAAAAAATCAGCCCCGGCAGAGGTATGTTCGCCCGCCTCGATAAGCGGAACCCACATAGGGCAGGCCTGCTGCGTGACGACGAGCGCCGGATCTATCTTTTCCAACTCCATGACATAAGATTGCGAAGACACCGTACCCGGCGTTGCGAGCAGACCGATATGCTGAGAGCGAGTGATGGATGGCACCACCTCGACGGTAGGGCGAATAACCCCAAGAACGCGCTTACGCCGACTCTTCTCAGCCTCCCACACGCCCAACAAATCACGCTGCTGGATAGAACGCAGAGCCTTGGCAGAAGCGGTATTGCAGGCCAGAACGACCAGTTCGCAGCCCTCGTCGAACAGACGATGGACACATTGCCACGTGTACTCGTAAATCACCTCGAACGAACGCGTACCATAGGGAGTACGGGCATTGTCACCCAAGTAAATATAATCGTACTCAGGCAATGCCTGACGAATCTTTTCCAATATCGTCAAGCCGCCATAACCACTGTCAAAAACGCCTATTTTAGCCATAAACTCACGAATTGTGGCGCAAAGGTACGAAAAAATCACCAAAAAAACAAATAATTGGGACAAATATTTGCATATTTGAGAAAAAAGCAGTACCTTTGCACTTTAATAAGACAACTGTCCCCTTACCAACGGGAGTGGAGGATTGTCCGCAAAAGAAAAAATAATAAAACGATACAGATATGAAATTTAATGTTTCCAGTACAGAGCTTTTCCAGCAGCTTCAGGCGGTGAACCGCGTGATAGCTTCCAAAAACAGCCTACAGATTTTGGAATGCGTATTGTTCGACCTTCAAGACAACACGCTGACATTAACCGCAAGCGACAGCGAGACCACCATCCGCACTTCGCTGGAGGTAAATAATGCCGAGGGTTCGGGCAAGGTAGCCTTCGGCGCCAAGTTGCTGATTGACACCCTGAAGGAGTTCCCCGAGCAACCTCTGACATTCACCATCGATGACCACAATCACGGCATGAACATCACCTCCGCAAACGGAACCTATTCGTTTGTCGGTGCCAATGGCAACGAGTATCCCGAAATGCCCAAGATGGAAGAAGACTGCCATGCCTTCACAATCGGCGCTCCTACCCTGTTGGGGGCCATCAACAAGACCATCTTCTGCACCGCCGACGACGAACTCCGCCCGGTAATGAATGGTATCTATTTCGACCTGTTGGCCGACCGAATCACGATGGTAGCCACCGATGCACACCGTTTGGTGAAGTACAGCAATATGAGCGTTTACAGCGAGGAGCCCGTCAGCTTCATCCTGCCTAAGAAACCCGCCAGCATTCTCCGCAACGTGTTGGGCAAAGAGGCAGAAGACGTGGTCGTAACTTTCGGTCAGAAAAACGCCAAGTTTGAGTTTGGCCGCACCATGATTTTGTGCCGCCAGATTGAGGGACGCTACCCCAACTACAACGGTGTCATCCCACAGAACAATATCAACAGCGTATTGGTAGAGCGTCAAACGATGCTCAACGCATGTAAGCGCGTAGCGGTGTTCGCCAACAACGGTACCGCCCTGCTCAAATTATCGCTGAGCGAGAACCAGCTGAACATCTCTGCACAAGACATCGACTTCTCCACATCGGCAGAAGAGACCATCGCATGCAACTACTCCGGCACCCCGATGTGCATCGGTTTCAAGGCGCCATTCCTGATCGAGTTGTTGGGTTATATGGACTCGAACGAGGTAGAGATTCGTCTGGCCGATCCTGCTCGTGCAGGCCTCTTGTTGCCTACCGAGAATCAGGAGAACGAAGAGGTGGTAATGCTGCTGATGCCAATGATGCTCAACGAGTGAGAAAGACCTGCATATGAAACTACAACTTCGCCGCCCGCTCGTCTTCTTTGATTTGGAGACGACGGGCGTCAATATTTCAGGCGACCGAATCGTAGAAATCTCGCTCGTAAAACAGTACCCAAACGGGAACAAAGAGAGCAAGACCTGGCGCGTAAACCCCGAGATGCACATACCGGCAGGCGCCTCAGACGTGCACCACATCTATGATGAGGACGTATGCGACTGCCCAACATTCCGTCAGTTAGCCCCTGAGGTACTGGCCTTTATCGAGGACTGTGACCTGGCCGGCTACAACAGCAACCATTTTGACGTGCCGATGCTGCAGGAGGAACTGCTACGCTGCGGCATGGATGTGGACTTGCGCGCCGAGCACCATTTCGTGGATGCGTTTGTCATCTTCCAGAAGCATACACCACGTACCCTGACAGCCGCCTACAAGCACTATTGTGGCAAAGAACTGGAGGGTGCACACGGCGCAAACGCCGATACCGAAGCAACCCGTGAAGTGCTGTTGGCGCAACTGGAACTTCACTCAGATGTACCCACCACGGTAGAGCAGTTGGAAGCATATACCCGGCCGCAAGCCATGGCCGACCTTGCGGGACGTATCGGCTACAATGAACACAACCAAGAGGTGTTCAATTTCGGCAAGTACAAAGGCCGTACATTGGAGGACGTTTTCCGCGAAGAAGGCAGTTACTGCAACTGGATCCAGAACGGAGACTTCCCTCTCTACACCAAGCGCGTATGCCAAAAAGTGATGGACCGCATCAAAGCCGAGCGCAAGGCCGAAAAGCGTGCGCGACAAGCCAACCCATCTCAGCCCCTGCCGCCGGCTCCGCCTTCAGAGCAAGCCCTGCAAGATTTGGCATCCGCGTTCCCTACCGCCAAGCAAAAACGGAAAGGCAACAGTCCTATTCAACCTAATCTGTTTGGCTGGTAAGCAAGACATCGCAACCGAAAAATGAGATTACAACATTGAAAGCAAAACTTACTATCCTGGGATGCGGTTCTGCCATGCCCACGATGCAGAATAACCCATCAGGGCAGCTATTGGAGATGTGCGACAAGCAGTTCCTGATCGACTGCGGCGAAGGTACGCAAAACACCATGCGTCAGTTGGCCTGCAAGACCGCGCGACTGTACAACATCTTCATCTCGCACCTGCATGGCGACCACTGTTTCGGACTGATAGGTCTGCTGAGCACCTGGGGCATGATGAACAGAACGCAAGACGTACACATCTATGCGCACAGCGACCTGGAACGTCTGCTTTCTCCCCTGATTGCCTACCACTGTCAGGGCATGAGTTACCAGGTAATCTTTCACGCTATCGACCCCAAAAAACACGCGGTCATCTATGAGGATCGCACACTGACAGTCACCAGCCTGCCCCTGCGCCACAGCGTACCGACATGCGGTTTTCTCTTTGAAGAGAAACGCAAAGAGCGCCATATCATCAAGGAGGCGATAGACACCTATCAGATCCCATTGGCAGCAATACCGGACATCAAGGCCGGAGGCGACTTCATCACCAGCGATGGACGGGTCGTCCACAATGCCGAACTGACCGTCGAGGCCAAAGAGCCTTTTCGCTATGCGTACTGTTCCGACACCGGCTACAAACCGGCCATCGTCCCCTGGATTCAGGGCGTGGATGTACTCTATCACGAGTCCACCTACACCGACGAACACAAGGATGCGGCCGAACGTTTTCAGCACTCAACGGCCCGTCAGGCCGCCAAGATAGCCAAGAAAGCCAACGCCGGACAACTGCTGATAGGCCACTTCTCAGCCCGCGTCATCGACCAGCACATTTTCCTCAAAGAAGCAAAAGAAGAGTTTGACAATGTGACCCTGTGCAGGGACAAAACCACATACACGTTCTCATGAAAATACAGACCGAATACATCTGCCAGAATTGCGGAGCCAAGTCCCCCAAGCAGATGGGGCGCTGCCCCGTTTGCGGCGAATGGGGCACCTATGTTGAGGAGAAAATCGAGCGCAGCATGATGGCACAAAAAGCTCCCAAAGTGGTAGGGTCCGGTACCCACCCCATGCGTCTGCACGAGGTAGAGGCCACAGAAGAGGACCGCATCGACATGCACAACAACGAGTTCAATCGCGTGCTGGGCGGAGGTCTGGTACCAGGCAGTTTGGTGCTGATAGGCGGCGAACCCGGCATCGGCAAATCGACATTGGCACTACAGGTACTGATGCAGATGGCCGACAAAAAGACGCTATACGCATCGGGCGAAGAGTCGGTAAGACAGCTCAAACTGAGGGCCGAACGATTCAAGGGGCAACCGGAGAACCTGTACATACTGAGCGAGACATCGCTGGAGAAGATACTGGAGCAAACGACAAAACTGCAACCCGAGATCGTGGTTGTGGACTCCATCCAGACCGTAGGAACAGAGACCATCGAGGCCTCGATAGGCAGCCTGAGTCAGGTGCGCGAGTGCGCCAGCATCCTGCTCAAGTATGCCAAAGAGAAAAACATCCCCTTCATCATCGTGGGTCATATCAACAAAGAGGGATCGATAGCAGGCCCCAAGGTACTGGAGCATATCGTGGATACCGTACTGCAGTTCGAGGGTGACCAACACTATATGTATCGCATCCTGCGTGCGCAGAAAAATCGTTTCGGCAGCACGAGCGAACTGGGCATCTTCGAGATGCAACAAGACGGTCTTCGCGAGGTAACCAATCCATCGGAACTGCTGTTGACGCAGAACCACGAAGGTCTGAGCGGCATCGCCATTGCCGCTGCGGTAGAGGGTGTGCGCCCTTTCCTGATAGAAGTGCAGGCGCTGGTCAGCAGCGCAGCCTATGGCACCCCACAACGCTCATCCACCGGCTTTGACGGCCGACGACTGAACATGCTTCTGGCCGTACTGGAGAAGCGTGTGGGATTTAAGTTGCTGCAGAAAGACGTCTTTCTCAATATCGCCGGAGGCCTGAGGGTCAACGACCCTGCCATCGACCTGGCCGTGATGGCGGCAGTTCTATCTTCCAATATGGACATCGCCATGGATGACGATATCTGCCTTTGTGGCGAAGTAGGATTAGCCGGCGAAATCAGACCCGTATCACGCATCGAACAGCGCATACTCGAGGCACAGAAATTGGGCTTCAAACGGATTATCGTTCCCGACGGCCAAAACTACAATATCGGGAAGCACACCATCCAGATACATCCGGTCAAAAAAGTGGCCGACGCCTTCCGCATTATCCTTAAAAAAGATTAAAAAGACCGGAAAAGTAGGCCTAATCAGCTATTTTTTTTGGTAATGTCATTTTTTTTTCGTACCTTTGCAGGCTATTACGTACGTACGCCCGCAAGGGTACGCGCTTTATATGCGTGTAACGCGCACAAAAAACAGCATAAAAAAGCATGGTTTTGCACATGAAACAACTGATTAAATATATCTTTTCGGCACTGCTCATAACGCTACTTTCCGCCGCAACAACACCTGCTCATGCAGGGGATTATCTGCTGGAATTAGGCGCACAGGGCGGTATGATGTACTATGTAGGCGATGCCCAATCAATGATTTTCATGCATCCGCGTGAGACCTATGGTGGACAGATGCGCTATAAGTTCAACCGCCGCTGGGCATTGCAGCTGAAGGGTCAATATGGCCGCATCGGTTTCCGCCAAACGACCGACTGCTACGACTATCAGGGCAATCTATGGCCTGCCGATACCGAGAAAAAAGGCACCATCGCCACCAATCAGATGGTAATGCTGGACCTGGTTGGCGAATACAATTTTCTGCCTTTCGCCTTCGACGCGCGAAGCGGGCGCGTCCGCCCATACACTCCATACATCTTTTTGGGTGCGGGTATAGGCCTGTATGATGGAAACCGCGGACCACGTACGTTCAAGCAGATGAGTGCATATCTGCCCTTCGGCATCGGCTTCAAGTGGAAATTTGCGGAGCACTGCGGCTTGCAAGCCGCATGGCAGCACAACCTCTATCTTCCCGCTGACAACATCGAGGGCTATTGGGTCAACAAGCAGGGCGAGACAGTGTACGACAACACCCACGACCTGAATGGAAAGAATTTTTTGAACTTCGACATGACCGGTTCGCTCACAATTGGCCTGGTTTTTGATTTCATCGAAGCACCCAAGGTTTGCAAAACCTGTCTCTACTAATCCGTTCGCACTACACAACAACAGACAAACAGCCACACTCCACATGAGTTACAAAGACCAAATACAAAAAGACCAGCTCCCCGCACACATCGCCATCATCATGGATGGTAATGGTCGTTGGGCCAAAAAACAAGGTCTGATACGCGCTTTCGGTCACAAGAAAGGCGTCCAGACCGTGCACGAGATAACCGAAGCAGCAGCCGAACTGGGTATCCAATACCTGACCTTGTATGCCTTCTCAACCGAGAATTGGAACCGCCCTAAGGAGGAAGTGGACATGCTGATGACGCTATTTGTAGAGACGATAGAGAAAGAACGGGCGACGCTGATGGATAACAACGTCCGTCTGCTGACCATAGGCGACATCGACCGCCTGCCAGATGGAGCACGCACCCGTTTCCTCAAACTGATAGAGGACACCTCACACAACACGGGGTTGTCGCTGGTATTGGCCTTGTCCTATTCGTCACGCTGGGAAATCACCCACGCTATGCAAGAGATTGCCAAACGAGTAGCATCCGGCGAATTGAAACCCGAAGACGTGAACGAGGAACTGATCAGCGCCAACCTGACCACGGCCGGCATACCTGATCCGGACCTGCTCATCCGCACCTCCGGCGAACTGCGCATCTCCAATTTCCTGCTTTGGCAGTTGGCCTATGCAGAGATGACTTTCCCTGCATGCCTATGGCCCGAGTTTACAAACGAGGACCTATACAAAGCCATCGTTGATTATCAACACCGCGAACGCCGATTTGGCAAAACATCAGAACAAGTACTCGTGACCAAATAAACAGTCACACGACATACGAAAACAACAGTGAAAAGACAACTATTTTTCATAGTAATTATGCTCAGCCTGGGGCTGACAGCACTTGCACAAAACGAGGCAACCGACTCCACAGGCAATAACTCGGCTGCGGCCAGCAATGGCCCTGAGGTCAAAGTCAATGTGCCCAAAATAGAGTATTCTTTGCATCGCAAGACATACGAGATAGCAGAGATAACCATAACCGGAGCGCCCTCTTACGAAGATTTCGTATTGGTAGGTTTCTCGGGATTGGCAGTAGGAGATAAGATCGAAGTGCCCGGTGAACAGATAACCAAGGCCATCAAGCGATTCTGGAAACAAGGTCTGTTCTCGGACGTGAAGATCGAGGCGACCAAGATAGAAGGGGATAAGATTTGGCTGAACATCGCATTGAAGCAGCGTCCACGCGTATCGGAAGTGGTTTACCAGGGTATCAAAAAATCCGAGAAAGAAGACCTTGAGGCCAAAGTAGGCATCACTCGAGGCAGCCAGATGACGCCCAACTTGGCCGATCGTGCCAAGACCATGGTGAAAAAGTACTACTCGGAAAAGGGCTACCTCTACACCCAGGTCAAGGTGCACCAATACGACGACTCGAAACACCCCGGCTACGTCAAGGTGCTGATAGATGTGGACAAGAAAGAGAAGACCAAGATTGCCAACATCTACCTCACAGGCAACGAGGCACTCAGCCACAACCAGATCAACCATGCCATGAAGAAGACCAATGATAACAACATTATCAACTTCTTCCGCACCAAGAAATTTGTGACCGAGGAGTATGAAAACGACAAGAAATCGGTCATCGAGAAATATAACGAAATCGGTTATCGCGACGCATATATTGAGGCAGACTCGGTCATCATCAACCCAACCGATTCGACCAAAGTGGACGTATATATGACCATCAACGAGGGCAAGAAATACTACGTCCGTAACGTGCAATGGGTCGGCAACACCGTCTATCCATACGAGACACTCGACATGGTGCTGGGCATCAAGCGAGGCGACATCTACAACCTGAAGGAGTTGAACAAACGCCTGCAAGAAGACGATGACGCAGTAGCCAAATTGTACACCGATCGCGGTTACCTCTTCTTCAACGTCGATCCTGTCGAGGTCAAGATTGAGAACGACTCCATCGACTTTGAGATGCGCATGTACGAGGGCAAACCAGCCACCATCAACGAAGTCAATATCGTCGGCAACACGCGCGTTTATGAGCACGTCGTTCGCCGTGAGCTCTATACCAAGCCCGGTCAACTCTACTCACAGAGCGACATCATGCGCTCACTACGTGAGTTGGCTCAGATGGGCCACTTCGACCAAGAGAAATTGGTACCTGATATCCAACCAAACCCGGAAGACGGAACGGTGGACGTAACCTACCAATTGGAAACCAAGTCATCAGACCAAATCGAGTTCTCACTCGGTTGGGGTGCTACTGGCTTGGTGGGATCGCTCGGTCTGAAGTTCACCAACTTCGCCATCCAGAACCTCTTCACCGGCAAGAATTTCCGCATCGTGCCACAAGGCGAAGGTCAGACCTTCTCTATCAACGCGCGCACAAACGGTGTGTACTACACCTCTGCCAGTCTGTCGTTCATCGAGCCATGGTTGGGAGGCAAACGACCCAATTCGTTGAGTATCAGCGCCTACTTTGCTTCGCAAACCGGTTATTCAGACCGATACATCAATGCGTACAACAGCCTCTACTCAACCTACTCCAGCTACTATTACGCATCGTATGGCAACAACTATAATGACTACTATTCGCAATTGCAAGAGCAGGAAGCCGACCCCGACAAGTACCTCCGTACTATTGGTGTACATATCGGCTATGGTAAGCGTTTGCACTGGCCAGACGACTATTTCACCTTCTACGGCGAGCTCAGTTATCAGCTCTACATGATGAAAAACTGGCCATATCTGCTTATCACAGATGGCAATTCGCACAACCTTGCGCTGACTCTGAGCTTGTCGCGTAACTCCATCGACAACCCGATCTACACCCGCCGCGGTTCTTCATTCTCGCTCTCGCTGAAGGCTACTCCGCCCTGGTCTTCGTTCATCAAGAAAGACTATTCTGATCCAACGATGACACTGGGCGAACGCTACCGACTGCTCGAGTACCACAAGTGGAAGTTCTCAGGCAAAGTTTTCACGCCGCTGACCAAGGACTCGAAAATGGTACTGATGGCTCGTGCAGAGTTCGGTTATTTGGGCCATTATAACATCTTCTGCAAGTCCCCATTCGAGAGTTTCTACATGGGTGGTGACGGTATGACCAGTTACTCAAGCTACTCGACCGACTACATCGCCATGCGTGGTTATCAGTCCGGCTCACTCACGCCATATGACCCCATCACCGGTCGTAACCTCGGTTACGTGTACAACAAATACACGCTCGAGTTGCGCTATCCTATCTCACTCGAACAAAACGCCACCATCTGGGTGCACACTTTTGCCGAGGCCGGAAACTGCTGGGCGAATATCGAACAGTTCAATCCATTTGACCTCAAGCGTTCGCTCGGTCTGGGTGTACGTATCTACCTGCCTATGTTCGGCCTGATGGGTATCGACTGGGGCTGGGGCTTTGATAAAATCAACGGCTCAGACCAATACGGCAAGAGCCAATTCCACTTCGTACTCGGTCAAGAACTATAATTGCAATGAAACGATTACTATTTTGCATGTTGGCATGCCTTTTGCTAAGCACTATGCAGAGTGCTTTTGCACAGAAAGTGGCGTACGTGGACATACAGTACATTCTGAAGAACCTGCCGCAATACGAGACCGCCAACGAGCAACTGAGCATGATCTCACGCCGTTGGCAGAAAGAGGTGGAAGCACTCAATCAGGAGGCACACGTACTGGAAACCAATTATCAGACCGAGCAAATCTTCCTGTCAGAGGAACTCAAGAAAAAGCGCGAAGAGGCAATCCTGGCCAAGCAGTCAGAGGCTCTCGAACTCAAACGCAAATATTTCGGTCAGGATGGCGAACTGTTCAAGAAACGCGAAGCCTTGCTCAAACCTATTCAAGATGATATCTACACCGCCATCCAGGAGATAGCACAAGACAAAAAATACGATATTGTCAAGGACCGTAGCGCAGACCCTTCACTTATCTATCTCAGTTCGAAACTGGACATCTCGGATCAGGTACTGCAGAAATTGGGAGCAAAGTAACTACAGAAAAGGCTCATGCACGGCACTCATCCGATGACAAAGAAACAACAACGTGAGGCCATCATAACACCTCAGTTTTAAGATCATACACATCAAACAATAGAATATTAATAATTAAACAATATCACAATTATGAAGAAACTATTTTTTATTCTTGCTCTTGCATTGCCTATGTTGGCAAGCGCACAACAATTCGCACACATCAACACTCAGGAGTTGTTCGTACAGATGCCTGAACTGAACGATGTAAAAGCCAAAATGGATACTTTGCAATCTCAATACGAGAATCAGTTGGCCATGATGCAAGAGGAGCTCAACAAGAAAGTTCAGGAGTTCCAACAGGGTCAGGCAACCATGACTGATGGTGTACGTGAGTTCCGTCAGCAGGAATTGGCAGATCTGGAGCAACGCGTACAGGTATTCTACCAAACAGCTCAGCAAGACATTCAGCGTAAGCAGCAGGAGTATCTGGCTCCTGTACAGGAGAAGATGCTCACCGCCATCCAGGAGGTAGGAAAAGAGAAAGGCTATACGTATGTGTTTGATACAGCAGCCATGCTCTACATTTCTGAGACAGCCAACGACATCATGGGTGATGTCAAACTGAAACTCGGCATCAAATAATGGCAGACGGCTATCTGGAGAGTCACTACGCTGAGTACGAGAAACGCAAGGCAGAGTGGCTGAAAAAACAACACAGACCCAACTCCTCCAAGGACCAGCAAAACCCTTGGAGGGATTTGTAATTCAAACGCTCCTTTTCGCAAGGGCCATTCTCTACAGGAAAGCCCCATTGACACAAGGACAACACCCCTTAATATTAGACTATGGTACAAAAGATTCAACCAACGATGCGCGACAATGCGGTTGCGCGCTGGTCGGTGCTCGTGCTCGTTGCATCGATGATGTTTTTTGCTTACATGCTGGCAGACGTCATGTCTCCACTCGAGACACTTCTCGAACTCCCAACTATTGAGAACGGTCAATTCGGATGGACCAGTACAAACTATGGTACTTTCCTTGCCGGAGAGTATATTTTCAATGTGCTCGGTTTCCTGATTCTGGCCGGCATTATTCTGGACAAGATGGGTGTCCGCTTTACTGGCATCCTTTCTGCCAGCCTGATGGTCATCGGTGCCTGCATCATGATGTATGCCGTCAGCGATGCTTTCCGTGGAACAGGCTTCGAGTCATGGCTCAATACCTGGTGGATTGGTACTCCTGCCACCTGTAAATTGTCGGCACTGGGTTTCATGATCTTCGGATGTGGCTGCGAGATGGCAGGTACGACGGTATCCAAGATTCTCGCGAAGTGGTTCAAGGGTAAGGAAATGGCGCTCGCTATGGGCTTGGAGATGGCTATCGCACGTATCGGTGTCTTCGCTGTCATGGCTTTCATTCCTGCCATCTCTGCCGCATACGACCACTCGGTTTTCGCACCTGTTGCATTCTGTACACTCCTTCTGGTCATCGGACTTATCAATTTCATCGTATTCTCTGTAATGGACAAGCGCTTCGACAGCCAGCTCATCGCTATCGGTGAAGTCAATGAGGGCGGTTCAGAAGACGAGTTCCATATCTCAGACCTCGGTGCTATCTTTACCAGCAAGATGTTCTGGATCGTTGCATTCCTATGTGTGCTCTTCTACTCTGCAATCTTCCCATTCCAGAAGTACGCCCCACGTTTCCTGGCAGAGACGATTATGGACAATGGTGAACTCATTTCCGTGACAGCAGCTGCCGGCCTCTTCTCTTTCTTCCCACTGCTCGCGATGGTACTCACACCATTCCTCGGCGCATTCCTGGATAACAAAGGTAAGGGTGCAACCATGCTGGCACTTGGAGCTCTCATCATGGTCGTTTGTCATCTCAGTTTCGCTTTCATCTTGCCTATTTTCCCATATAAGTGGCTGGCTGTAGCGCTCATCGCAATCCTTGGCGTCAGCTTCTCACTCGTACCAGCAGCACTTTGGCCTTCTGTACCAAAGATTATAGACGAGAAGATTCTCGGCTCTGCATACTGCCTCATTTTCTGGGTGCAGAACGTGGGTCTCTGCCTCGTGCCACTGCTCATCGGCAAGGTAGTGGATGTCACCGGAGGATTCCGTGCGGCAATGATTATCTTCGCCAGCTTTGGTATTTTGGCATTCATTTGCTCATTCCTTCTGAAGATAGAGGATAAAAAGAAAAACTATGGATTGGAGCTTCCTAATAAACAATAAACAGTCCTTATCAGTCAGCACCGACAGCCGGGATATCCCGGCTGGGTGCATTTTCTTTGCCCTAAAAGGCGAGACATTCAACGGCAACCAGTTTGCAGCACAAGCAATTGCCAAAGGAGCTGCATTGGCTATCATTGACGAGCCTGAGTTTAAGGCCGATGACGAGCACTATATGCTGGTGGACAATTGTTTGGTGGCGCTACAGGAGTTGGCGCGCGAGTGGCGACGCGAACTGGGTATCCCGGTCATCGGCATCACGGGTACCAACGGCAAAACGACCACAAAAGAGTTGTTGGCAGCTGTGCTCAAAACCAAGTACAACTTACTGTACACACAAGGTAATCTCAACAACTCGATAGGCGTACCACTGACGGTACTCAAGATGACGCGCGAACATAACCTTGCGCTCATTGAGATGGGTGCATCACACCCCGGTGATATCACCGAATTGGTCAACATATGCGAACCCAACTACGGCCTGATAACCAACGTGGGCAAAGCACACCTGTTGGGCTTCGGATCGTTTGAGGGTGTCATGAACACCAAACGTGAATTGTATGATTTTCTCGCCAAGCATGACGGACAAGTGTTCATAAACAGCGATAATCCACACCTTATTAATATGTGGGCGCGCGCATGCGAAGAAACCAACGAACAATTGCCAATGACACGTGGCGAACTGCCGGCCGCTATTCTCTACCATACCGGAGAGATGCTACAAGACACGCATCTGGTGGGTGACTACAACTCAGAGAACGTGCAAGCTGCCCTTTGTGTAGGCGAGTATATGGGCATCGGTCGCGAACAAGGAGAGAAAGCCATTCGAGCCTACATACCACAAAACAACCGTTCACAACTACTTGACACACAGCACAATACTGTAATAGTGGATGCATACAATGCCAATGTCACCTCAATGAACGCAGCTCTCAGCGCTTTTCGAGGAGACACCCTCATATTGGGCGATATGCGCGAATTGGGCGAGTATTCTGCCAGCGAACATCAGGCGTTGGTGGACCTGATTGCCACAAAATCATTCAAGCATGTCTATCTGGTTGGAACCGAATTTGGCAAGACAACGGCTCCAGTTGAATATCAGCGGTTTGAAAACGTCGAAGCGCTGAAAGAACACCTGGCCAAGTCGCCACTTATCGGTTGCCACATCCTGCTCAAAGGTTCGCATGGCATCCATCTGGAAAAGCTAATAGAAAACTTATAACTCATCTCCATAACAATAGTACCAGCACGTCTAATGCCTATGGCGTGCAGAAAATTTTAAAAGAGGTAAGTTATTAGAACACCCCTTAACAATCAACAAACAAGAGACAGGAAAGGTTTCGTATGAACAAGAACTACATCTACATTTTCTCTACTGTTATCATCGCGCTGGTAGCCGCGCTCGTATTTTTGTTTACCAAGACACAACAGCAAAGTCAGGATCTCGCTGCGATGGAAGAACTGATGTCTTTCGAAAAAGAGCAACTGGAGAACGAGTATCAGGAGTTAGCCATCCAGTATGATGGTTATCAGGTCAATATTTCGAACGACTCGCTGGTGGAACTGCTCTCACACGAACAAAAACGTGTGCAGGATCTGCTAGAGGAGCTACGCATTACCAAGGCGACCAACGCACGTCGTATCGCCGAACTCAAGAAGGAGTTGGCAACTGTACGCAGTGTAATGAAAGGTTATGTGGCCCAGATTGACTCGCTGGATCGTGCCAACAAGAAACTGGTGACCGAAAACAAGCGAGTACGCGAGCAATATCAGGCCGTGAGTGCCCAAAATGAGACCCTCACCCGCGAAGCCAATCGTCTAAGCGAAGTGGTAACGCGCGCAGCAATGATGGAAGTGAGCCATTTTAGTGTCACACCGCTGGATAAGCGTGACCGAGCTACCAGATACTTCAGCAAGATTATGAAGTTGCAATTCAACTTCGACATCCTCAAGAACGTTACCGCTGATCCCGGGGAGAAGAATGTATATATGCTCTTGCGCCGCCCTGATGGCGAACCAATGACCAAAGCCGAGGACAACACCTTCTCATTCGAGGGCAGCCAAGTTCCCTACTCTATCCGTCAGTCATTCGAGTACGATGGCGAGTCGGTAGGCATGACGTTGTATTGGCCAGTAGAAGAAATACTGCAGGAGGGTACCTACAATGCCGATTTCTTCATTGACGGTAACTTGTGCGGCAGTTTTCCTTTCCATTTAGGCAAATAAGCACAGTTAACGGGGAAACCACCATAACTCAAGACATACCAAAGTCCATGTCAGGACATCTACAAAAAAAGGAGTGCACCATTTTCGTGGTGCACTCCTTTTTAAAAAATACCGGGCTTACTTCACTCGGAGACCGGTGGTAGTATAAATGGCCTCTCCCTTACGGATATAGACCTTTCCATCGATGTAGAACTTCTCTGCAGGTGAGTCAGTGAATACATCTTCCAAACCAGACTCAGGATTTTCAGCACCACGCTTATTCAGCAGTAATGACGCCTTAGCAGGAGTGAGCGACTTGTTGATGTCTTTAGGCAAAGCATACGCAATTAGGCCGGATTGACCGGTGATGATGAGGTTCTGTGCATAGTCCCAGTTCATTTGCAGCAAACCATAACCATTACCATCCCCTACACCATTGTCAGAAATCTCGGAGTGCTTGTAGCGATATGCCAGATTGAGCGTTGGCGTACTGCCATTCCAATTCACGTTGAAAACAAGGAACTCGTTGTCACAACCATTGAGAATAAGGGTCTTCTCGTCAGGAGAGAGTGCGAAGCATGAACCCAGAGAGCCTTCAATAATGAGTGCCTCGTATTCGTCAACCGGTGCAAGGTGAGAAGTATACGTACATTCGCCTTCCCATGTGTAGAAACGAAGAGATGTTGCACTTGAATTGTTGTTGCCGGCACTACGGTGCTGGCTTACCCAAACACCTTGTGAGCAACCCCAAACGTTACCATTGGTATTGGCCTGACCGGCGAAGGTGATTTTCTGAGAAGGAGCACCATCCCAGAAATGAAGGATGCTGTCGTTCTCCTGACCTATGTTGTATACACACAAGCCATTCTCAGGCAAGGTAGCGCCCGGATCCTCGTTATAAACGAGCAACTTGGTGTCAGCACCTGTACCATACACGTAAACAGAAGAAGTAGATGAGCCTTCCTCCACACCATTACTCTTCCACAAACCTGATGAGTTTTGTGAACCGGCAAAGAATGCAGTATGAAGCGTACGTACGTCAGCCTCTTCTGCCACATACACACCTGAGTGTGGGTCTGCCCAATCACCAATAAAGAGGGCACCATCGGAAGCAATACCAAAGCGGTAAGGCGAACCATAGTATGACTGACCACCCTTATATGCAGTCTCGTTCTCAAGTACGAAATCCGGAGTCATGATGTGGAGACCACTGCGCTGATCGTTCGCGCCAGCGCGGTCCATGAGATAAATCGTACCGAAATTTTCGGTCTGAGGATAGATGTTCACAGCGTTGAAGATACGGGTTCCGGCACATTCAGCAGGCGTCTTTTGTGCAATCACGCTCCAGTTGCCAACAGTTGGTGCAGTAGCCTCAATCGCCCATGTAAGGTCTGAGTCACGAGGCAATTCTGCAGGCGCCAAAGTAAGGGTATTGAGGCCCTTTTGAGCATTCGCCACTGCCACACGTTTAATCTCGCGCGCATTCTCATTATATATAATAAGGTCCGCGGAGATAGGATCGGTATTGAGAGTAAAGGTGAAGGTAGCGCCCTCTGCATTTTGGGTCAGATCCAATCCATAAGCATAGATATTGGTAAATTTAGGTTGTGCCTGACCAACTGTAGTATAACGATAGATAGCATCATCCGTAGCCACATAGAGTATAATATTCTTGCCGTCTGCCAAAGGTTTCACGCTATAGTAAGTGGTTGGCTGATTGAGACTGATATTGGTGGTGGTGACGGTAGCCTCAGCCATTCCCTCGGTGAAGTTATACAAATTCACTCCGGTAACGGCACCGTTGGCGTATTGAACCGCAGCCAAAACGGATTTACCGCCATACTTAAACGCACCTGCGCCTTTGGCAGCAGGGAGGTTGAAGTGCACGTCAGGGAACTGACCATCGGTGGTGAATCCATATTCCATAGACTTAGTGGCACCCAACAACATCACTTCTTCGTCGCTGTTAGGAGTAGCCAAAGCTGTGTATGCACCAAAGAGGTTCTCGTTAATCTCGTTTGCGTCAGATTGGTTGCGAACCACAGAAACGAGTTGCTTGTCCTCAGTAGTGAACATCGCCAAACGGATATTGGTAGAACCATAGATGGTCATGAAATCGGTGTACACATTTGCCTTATCCAACTTGCCAGAAACTGCGAATGAGCGTCCAACCCATGCGTTGTAGTAAACAGCAGAATACTGGCTGCTAAACCATTGGGTAGGAGCAGCGCTAAGGTCTGCCATGTTCCAATAGTAGGTACGGAAGGTACCACGTGTCTGGAGGCCATTGCCCACCTCAGATGCGCTGAATTGGCACTCGGTATAGTTGCAACCTACCAGCACAGAGTCGGCCGTGAAGTCAATGCTATACAGAGGATAGATTTCGCCTTGTGTACCCTCGGTGGAAACCTCCTGAATCAATGCACCGGTAAGAGGATTGATCTTATAGAGGAAAGAGGTATGAGCCTCGGTATCGATAGCGAGAACGTAAGCCTCTTTATCATCACGAACGAGTACCTGACGCACCTCTTTGCCGGCAACGAGACTGGCGAAAGATGCCGTTTGTGCCGCACCGAAATTATACTGACCGTCCAAACCGGTTACATCTTTTGACTTATCAGGATAGGTCTCAAACACGATAGGATCCGGTTCCCAGCTACTGTTGCGCAGATAGAGCATCGGATAAGTAGTGGTGTTGGCTGTAACGGTCACGTTTTCCGCCATCTGGGTAGCGTCCAGATCGAAATAACCCGGGCAGGATGCTGCCAAGTGGTAAGTACCGGGGGTGATGCTATCAAAGACGAAGATACCATTGTAGTAGTTGTCCACCTGATAGCTCTTGAGCGTATCACCTGCCTCGCTAAGCAGATAGACAGTAGCACCATTACATGGCAGCCATTGGTCGTTGGTGCGAGGAGAAGGCTTGAAGTACTGATGTTGGAACTTCTGATCCATATCCTTTACCGTACCCATGATATAGCCGAAAGTCTCAGGGTCTGCATTGTAGTAGGCGCAGATACCACGATAGTAGCGGGTTCCCTCCTGACGGCAGTAATCCTTGTTCAACGCACGGTGACGAGCAGGTTGATAAGTATGGAAATAGCCTTCTGAGAGGAAGCCTGGAGTACCATGACGCAATACGCCATACGCACCGCGATAAGGGATGCCATTGGCATAAGAAGTCACATCCCAACCGGTGAAGTCCATGTCAGCACGGGCATTGTGCGAAGTCAACGAAT
This sequence comes from Paludibacteraceae bacterium, assembly GCA_024399615.1. GTDB lineage: Bacteria > Bacteroidota > Bacteroidia > Bacteroidales > Paludibacteraceae > Colicola. Next base: position 26,319 of record JAKSNQ010000001.1, read on the forward strand.
AAGCCGTGGCAGGGTCCAAACCGGAAGCCGCAAGTTCATAGATATAGGGCCACATCGTGATAGCACGCTGCTTACTGTCGCCACAGATGATGGAGCCGTCCTCTTTACCACGATACAGAAGCAACGGATAGTTGGTGGTGCTGCCATCGGTAGCGGCATTGGAGTGAACGGAAATAAAATAGTCCATATTGTTGGCCTCTACCTCCGTACAAATCTCGGAAAGATTACGGTTGTAGGTCTCAATATCAGGCAGGTTTTGATACTCTGCCCACGTATAAGCAGGATAATCGCCATTCACCATGGTGTAAGGCCATGGACCACATTGGGTATGGGACATCATGACGTATGCACCTGCTGCACGCAGTTTCTTGGTCAGTTCCAAACATTTCCACATATTGGTGTTTGACTCATAGAAACCCAGCGTATCCGGCATCTGGGTGGTTGGCAGATTGGGGAATGGTATAGTAGCCATAGGGCGGTCGTTAGGGCCCCATGAGCCGTGGCCTGGATTCACGTATATACGTTTGCCTGTCAGGTCAGTAGCATGGGCCATCAGTCCCACTGACGCTACTGCCAAAAGGGTAAGAAATAGCTTTTTCATATTCTCAATGGTATTTGAAAATCTCATTGGTAAACACACGTTTATTCAACCGTTATCATATAGGTTTCTCCTTGCAAGCCTGAGCAAACAATCTTGCCCGTTGCGGCATAAGGATACATGGCTACAATGCCCGAAGTCAACACTTGATGGTCGCCCTGCAGGTTAACCGCTACAATCTCTGACGAGAGTACCACTTCGCCATTATCCTTGTCGTTCATGCCTACGATGACGTTGTTGTTGTACCACTGTGGAGCTCGAACACCGCGACCCAAAAACATCAGATTTTGGCCATGCAAATCAGATACATATGCGCCCTTGCCGGACACATAGAACAGAACGCGTTGACCATCAGGAGATAGAGAAGGCCAGATGTAAGAATACTGTTCACCTAAAGGCGAGAGTTGACTGGTCACACCACCAATGGTAATCATCAACTGACGATCTTCGATTGACAAAACAGGACGAGCAGCCTCCATGTTGTCAGTCAAAGCCAATGGACGAGGAGAACGGGTAGGAGCGGCCAATCGCTTAGCCTGCTGCTCACCAAAAGTACGTTTCATCATCTGAGTCGTAAACGTCTTATCCTTAGCAAGGACACGCTCACGATAGATTACCGACTGACCATCAGCGGCGATTTGTGCATTGAAACCTGCACCGGCAGCCTCTGACAAAACTTCCGTTTTGCCTGTTGCCACATCCACTTTCTTCAGTCCCTTGTTGTCGTTGCCGGTCAGCAAGACGAACGAGCCATCTTGGCTGATTCCTGCCACCTTTACGTCGCCCGAAGGGAGATTCAGACGCTCAACGGATTGAACGTTGAGCACTTGGGCAGAAGCCATTGTTGCAATAGCCAAACCCAAAGAGAGTAAAATCTTTTTCATGGTTTAATAAAATATTGTAAAGGAAGATATTTTTGTTTGCTTAATTTATTCATGATGTTCTTGCGCATGAGGATAATCTATTGTATAGTGCAATCCACGACTTTCTTTGCGCTCCAATGCCTGGCGGGTGATCAAATACCCCACATTAATCATATTGCGCAACTCGCAGATTTCCTTGGTAGGCTTCACTCGACGGAACAAATCCTCGGTTTCTTCATACAGCAAATCCAAGCGCTCCCACGCGCGGCGCAGACGAAGGTCCGAACGAACAATTCCTACATAGGTGGACATAATCTGACCTACTTCCTTGACGTCTTGCGCAATCAGCACTTTTTCTTCTACCGACATTGTGCCTTCATCGTTCCACTCCGGCACTTTCTCGTTGAACGAATAGGAATCCACCACCTGAAGTGAGTGCTTCGCTGCCGCATCGGCATAGACAACCGCTTCGATGAGCGAGTTGCTGGCCAATCGGTTGCCGCCATGCAATCCCGTGCAAGAACATTCACCAACAGCGTAGAGGCGATGAATACTGCTCTCAGCATCCAAGTTCACCTTAATGCCTCCGCACATATAGTGCGCGCAAGGCGCCACAGGAATATATTCCTTGGTGATATCAATGCCGATGCTGAGGCATTTGGCATAAATATTAGGGAAATGATGCTTGGTTTCCTCCGGATCTTTGTGGGTAACGTCCAAACAAACATGATCCAAAGCATGCACCTTCATCTCGTTATCAATAGCGCGGGCAACGATGTCACGAGGCGCGAGGGAAAGGCGCTCATCGTATTTCTGCATGAACTCTTCGCCATTGGGCAGACGCAGTATGCCTCCGTAACCACGCATTGCCTCGGTGATGAGGTAGGCAGGATGGGTCTCATCCGGATTATAAAGAGCTGTAGGGTGAAATTGCACAAATTCCATATCCTGTACACGCCCCTTGGCACGATACACCATCGCGATGCCGTCACCAGTAGCAATATTGGGGTTGGTGGTAGTGGCATAAACCGAGCCCGTACCTCCAGTGGCCATGAGGGTCACTTTGGCCAAATAAGTATCCACTTTCTGAGTTTCAGGATTGAGAATATAGGCACCATAGCACTCTACATCGGGAGTTCGGCGAGTGACACGAACGCCCAAATGATGCTGAGTAATAATCTCCACCGCAAAATGATTTTCAAAAACATCAATATACGGATTGCTACGAACAGCCTCCATCAAACCACGCTGAATCTCAAAGCCGGTATCATCGGCATGGTGGAGGATACGGAACTGGCCATGACCACCCTCACGGTGCAAGTCAAAACTGCCATCCTCTTTCTTGTCAAAATTCACGCCCCAATTCACCAACTCCATAATCTGCTCAGGTGCATTTGTAACAACTTGACGAACGGCATCCAAATCACTAATCCAGTCGCCTGCAACCATCGTGTCATGAATATGCTGATCAAAATCGTCGACCAACAGATTGGTTACTGAGGCGATACCACCTTGCGCTTTAGCGGTATTAGCTTCGTCTAAGGTTGTCTTGCAACACAAAGCAATCGAGTATTTCTTTTCACGCGCCACCTTGAGCGCAAAACTCATACCAGCGACACCGCCACCGATAATCAGAAAGTCGTATTTTTTTACCATGGGTAAAAGATTGAGTAAAACTGGTTATAATTCAAAAAAGTTGGAAATATTTCCAATACGCATTGCAAAGTTACTGCTATTTCGCGAAATGTGCAAGAAAAATCGGTTTTTTTTGCATATTTAAAAAAAAAAGCGTACCTTTGTCCGCTATTTTATGTTACGAATGATGTATTTTATCGATATGAAACACCTCTTACTCTTCGTTTTGACACTATTAAGTGCCAGTTTGTCTTGGGCTCAAAGGACAACAGCCAAGACCTTTTTTGAGACTCATCCCGTGACCCAAAATGCCAACGTAGGCCTGCTGATTGTAGATGTGGCATCAGGTGAAGTAATCGACGCATACCGCGAGCATAACCTATTGCCAACGGCTTCAACAATGAAGGTGGTCAGCACCTGCACAGCTTTGGAGTTATTAGGGCCGGATTTCCGATGGAGCACCTTCATAGAGACCGATGGAACATTGAGCAACGGAGTTCTGAACGGCAACTTGTATATCCGAGGCACAGGTGACCCCACCCTCATGTCAGAGAAAGTAGGTGACACCACTTTTATGCAAAAATGGGTGAAAGAAATTCAGAAATCAGGCATTCGCCAGATTGATGGTGCAGTAATAGCAGACCTGAGCATGTGGGATAATAATGATGCCGCCAATGGCGGCTGGACGTGGGAAGATATCGGCAACTATTACGGCATGGGTGTATTTCCACTCAACTATTATGACAACACCATGAAGATCTATTTCCGCACAGGCGAAAACGGATCGATAGCCCAAGTAGAAAAAACCATACCAGACGTACCCGGCATGCATTTTCGCAGCAGCGTACGGTGCTGCAAAGACGTAACATGGGACGATGCGTACGTACAAGGTATCCCTTTTCATAACTTTCGCCAATTGACAGGACGTATTCCCGCCAATCGCGGTCTATTCAGCACTTCCGGTGATATTCCAAACCCCGGTCTATTGCTGGCCCAACATCTGACAACCGCACTAAAAGATGCAGGGATAATGGTCAAAAATCATGCTGAGTTTCTATTTGACAAAACCACCAAACAACCGGAACGAACACTGATTTACGAGCACCATTCACCAAAACTAAGCGATGTAATTTACGAAACAAACCAGTCGTCCAACAATCTCTATGCCGAAAGCATCTTCCGTACCTTAGGTGCACAAAAAGGATTACCGGCCACTGTTTCTCACTCGCGGGATGTGGTAGAGGACTGCTGGAAGACACGCGGAGTAGACTTCAAGCAGGTATTCCAATATGACGGATGCGGTTTAGCGCCACAAAATGGTATCGCGCCAGCCACCTTCGTCAGTCTGCTCAGATATATGTACACTTCGTCCAACTACCCTGTGTTTTTTGCCTCGCTTCCGATATCAGGAAAGACCGGAACCGGCAAGTATTTTTTGGCAAAAACCCGCTTAGAAAACAAAGTGTTCGCCAAGTCGGGCAGTATTGCTCATTTGAAATCATACACGGGTTACATCCATTTAGACGATGGTCGTATATGGGCATTCTCAGTGGTGGTAAACAATGGCGATGGATCGGGCACAAAGGTGCGCAAAGTCATCGAAAACTATCTATTGGAAGTAACGAAAGATGTCGTAAGATAATCCCATCAAGACACATCATCAGCATCTAATCCAATGATTGAATACGTAGAAGAAATAGCAAGTACCAACACGTACATGCTGCAACGTTGCCAGCACGAAACATTGCCCCACTTGTACACCCTCTGCACATTTCGTCAAACAGCAGGTAGAGGACAGCGAGGTAATGGTTGGGAGAGTGAACCGAACAAAAACATATCATTTACCACAGTGCTGGACACCGCCACGATGCCCGCAGATAAATTATGGAACGTGTCAGTATGTGTGGCCTTAGCAGTAGCAAAAGCGCTTCATCAATACGACCTGAACGCCACCATCAAGTGGCCTAACGATATTTACATAGGCGACGAGAAAATATGCGGCATCTTAATCGAAAATGTCATCGTGGGCAATAGCATACGCTGTTCGATAGCCGGTGTAGGACTGAACATTAATCAAGAACGCTTTGTCAGCAATGCTCCTAACCCCACGTCAATGCGACTGCAGAAAGGACGCGAATATAACAAAGAAATGGTACTACAGACCATTTTAAAGCAATTGGAAGAAATATGGCCACTGATAGAGAGCGATGAGACCGAACTGAAGAGACAGTACTTGCAACTGCTTTACCGACGTGAAGGCGAGTGGCAATGGCGCGAGAGAGAGGTAACTACCGCACCAATGATGATAGCAAACGCAGGAGAACAAACGATGGAAATTGCAGATATCTTCCGAGCTCGAATCGAAAACATTGATGCACAAGGCAGATTGATACTGAGAACATCCCAAGGTATCTGCAAAACATATCAATTCAAAGAAATACAATATATATTATGAAAACGATAGTAATAACCGGTGGCGCAGGTTTTATCGGAAGTCATGTAGTTCGTCTATTTGTAAACAAATATCCAGAGTATAAAATCATCTGTTTGGATAAACTGACCTATGCGGGTAATCTGGCTAATCTGAAAGATGTGGAAGACAAGCCCAACTATCAGTTTATAAAAATGGACATTTGCGATTTTGACGCTTTCTATCAGTTGATGCAAGACGAGCACGTAGATGGTATCATTCACTTAGCCGCCGAGTCGCACGTGGATCGCAGCATCAAAGACCCATTCACGTTCGCACAAACGAACGTAATGGGCACGCTCTCGTTGTTGCAGGCAGCCAAGTTGTATTGGGAAAGTCAACCGGAAAAATACAACGAGAAACGTTTTTATCACATCTCGACCGACGAAGTGTATGGTGCATTGGAGTTGACACATCCGGAGGGAATCGAACCGCCTTTCACGACGAAAGCGTCAAGCGGAGAGCACCATTTGGCCTATGGCAATGATTTTTTCTACGAGACGACAAAGTATAATCCGCATTCGCCCTATTCGGCATCAAAGGCCAGCTCTGATCACTTTGTTCGGGCTTTCCACGACACCTATGGAATGCCAACAATAGTGACCAACTGCTCAAACAACTATGGTCCATACCAGTTCCCTGAAAAGCTGATACCACTGTTTATCAACAACATACGTCATCGTAAACCATTACCGGTATATGGAAAAGGAGAGAACGTGCGAGATTGGCTGTTCGTAGAAGACCATGCCCGCGCTATCGACGTCATTTTCCACCAAGGCAACATAGCTGAGACCTACAACATCGGCGGTTTCAACGAGTGGAAAAATATCGACATCATCAAAGTACACATCAACACGGTAGACCGTTTGTTGGGACGTACAGAAGGCGAGGACTTAGACCTGATTACCTACGTAACCGACCGTGCCGGACATGACATGCGCTACGCCATTGATTCAAGCAAACTACAACGCGAATTGGGTTGGGAGCCCTCGCTGCAGTTTGAAGAAGGCATTGAAAAGACTGTCCGATGGTATCTGAATCACCAAGATTGGCTCGACAATATCACGTCCGGTGACTACGAAAAATACTACGAATCGATGTACAAGAACCGATAAACAACACCATAAATAATTGAACCATGAGACGATACATTCTACTTTTTGCGTGCGTAGTCACATGCGCGATGATGTTTGCTCAACAGCAACTAACCGCTTTCCCAGGCGCAGAAGGATATGGTAAATTCACCACCGGCGGCCGCGGAGGCAACGTATACTACGTCACCCGTTTGGATGATTGTACAGATTCCGACCTGGTGGAGGGCACCTTACGCTGGGCTTTACGTACAGGTGATGACACCCCGCGCACTGTGGTTTTCAACGTGTGTGGCACTATTTTCTTAACCAGCAAATTGAAACTGCAGCATCCTAATGTAACCATCGCCGGTCAAACCGCGCCAGGTGGCGGCATATGCATCGCCGGATGCAACATCTACGTATGTAAGCCCAATGTTATCATTCGACACATTCGCTTCCGTGCAGGCGATATACCCAACTCCAACTACCCTGCGCTGGACGTAGAGAACACACATAATGTGATTCTGGATCATTGTTCGTTCACATGGTCGATGGAAGAATGCCTAACGATGTACGACTGTGACTCGACCACATTACAATGGTCAATTATCGGAGAAGGACTATATAACTCAAAACATAAGAAAGGTCAGCGAGCATATGCTATGCAATGGGGAGGCGAGCACGGAACAATGCACCATTGCCTGATTACCAACAGCCTCAGCCGTACTCCACGCTTCAATGGTGTACGCGATGACGCCCAATTGGACAAGGGCAATCACTACCATGACGCATTTGTCGATTCAGAGTTTGCCAACAATGTAATATATAATTGGGGCAAGAACAACTCAACGTACGGTGGCGAGAACGACACAACTGTCAACAAAGATGCAGATGGCATCGCCATCGGATACAACCACGTCTATATGGAGAACAATTACTACCGCTCTGGGCCAGCCACCAAAGCAGCCAAACTCACCGTTCGCTATTTTGTGCAAGCTACCCGAAAAAAGGATTTCGGACGATGGTACCTGCATGGAAATCTATTCGAGAAAAATGAATTCTGTCATACATCAGCTTGTTGGGCAGACACCACTCTTTCTCATATTGCGGAAGATAACTTGTGGGGATTTACCAGCAACTCTACCCATAAAGCATTGGTTTTTGACGGTTTAACAGCTAATCAGGACACCTACCGCCGCTATGTTCTGACCGAAAAATATATCGATACTCACTTGCACGTAGAACCTGCCTACGATGCCTTCTTGGCCGTAGTATCCAACGCAGGTGCCCAATTACCACGTTTGGATGAAGAAGATGCACGCCTGCTGGCCGAAGCAGCAGGTACTATCGATCCTGTTTTTGCCGGTCCAACCCTACCTACCCATTTGGGCATCATCGATTCGCAAGAGGATATCATCTTCCAACGTAACGACACGTTCGTAGTTGGCACAGACACCATCACAAGTTACCCTTATTTAGGTTTGCTGGAAGGCGAGACTATACTTGCAGACATAGACCAGGATGGCATGCCTGACGAATGGGAAACTGCCCATGGACTGAATCCCAATCTGGCTGATGACCGCAACTACTGCACGTTGTCGCAACTGCCGGGCTACACCAATCTGGAGTACTACCTAAATGGTGGGGAAGGTGAGATGGCCTACCCAATCCCTCAAGCACGCCCAGTACCGAACGCCAAAACAGCTCTTTGGTATCAAGGCTGGAAAGACGCACAGGTCGACTATTTCTGGCAGAACGGATACATCTACATCCTCAAAAATGGTCAAAAATATACCATCATGGGTCAAAAAGTGGACTAAATTAGTGGCAATTTTACATTTTTAAGCAAAAAAAAGTACAAATATTTGGTCAATTCAAAAAATTGTAGTACCTTTGCAGCCCGAATGTGTGGAGAAACATTCACAAATAGAAACTTTTTAAGTATTACGAGATAATAACACCGCCCTGTGAAGGGCATAAATCTTTAAGAAGATGAAACGTACATTCCAACCATCACAACGCAAAAGACGTAACAAGCACGGTTTCCGTGAACGTATGATGACCGCTAACGGACGCCGAGTTCTCGCAGCTCGCCGCGCTAAGGGCCGTAAGAAACTGACCGTTTCTGACGAAGGTCGTCACAAATATTCTTTCTAAGAGTGACATAACGTAGTCCATCTACGTCATACTTAGGGATATACAGAATAGGGAAAAGAGCTTCGTCTCCTTTCCCTTATTTTGCTTTAAGTTTATAGAGTATTTACACAGACAAGTTAACACTAAACCCACCAACTACAAAACAATCACTTATGCAATCAACCAGACAACAGAAAATCGAGCGTCTGATACAGAAAGACCTCGGTGATATTTTCAACCGCTTTGCCAAGCGTGCAGGTAATGCCCTGGGCACAGGTCTCCTGATTTCGGTTAGCGAAGTGCGCATCTCACCCGACTTGAGCATCGCACACTCATATTTGAGCATTTTCCCCTCCGACAAGGCAGAAGCCGTGTTGGCAATGATAAAAGAGGAGCAGAAAACGATTCGTTTCGAATTAGGGAATTTGGAACGCAACCAGTTGCGCATCATCCCCGAACTGAATTTCCACATTGACACCACACTTGACCACATGGAGGTCATCGATTCTTTACTGAAGCAATAATTGCGTTTCGAACTGAAAATAGCATGGCGATATCTGTTTGCCCAAAAGAGTCATAACGCAATCAATATCGTATCCGGAGTGAGCGCAGCAGGCGTTTGCATCGCAACTGCTGCCCTTGTATGTATACTCTCTGTCATGAATGGTTTCAACCGCGTGATAGAGGGTATGTTCTCTAATTTTGACCCCGAGCTGGTCATCGAGCCCCGTAATGGTAAAACATTTTCGATTGCCACCGAATCCATGCAAGCCGTGAAGCAGCTGCCTGAAATAGCCATATTTTCAGAGTCGGTGCAAGAGACGGCCATGATTGAATACAAAGAACATCAAACGGCAGCTATCGTCAAGGGAGTAAGTGATAATTACCAACAACTGGTCAACATCGACTCCATCGTCAGCGATGGTGAATATTGCGTATATGATGGCGCTTTTAACAGGTGCGTGATGGGTTGGGCGTTGGCCAACCAAATCGGCATCAATGCCCATTTTGTAGGGGGAGTCAAGATGTATGCACCCAAACGGTACGAACGTGTCAATATGCTCCGTCCTGACCAATCTCTCAATAAAGAGGTAGTCTATATTGCCGGCACTTTTGCCGTCAATCAGCAGCAGTATGACAATCAATACGTACTAACCTCATTGGCATGCGCCCGACAACTATTCGACTACGCAATGGACGAAGTATCGTCGGTCGAGATACGTGTTGCAGACGGGCAGTCTGTCAAGCAGGTACAAAAGAGCATCATTAAACTGATAGGTGATGATTTTCAAGTATTGGACCGCTACCAGCAGCAGGCCGACTTTTTTCGTATTTCGCAGATCGAAAAACTTCTTTGTGCACTACTTCTGGCTTTCATCTTAATGATAGCGTCATTCAATATCATCGGCTCATTGTCAATGCTCATGTTGGAAAAAAAAGAAGACATACTTGTGCTCCAGAATCTAGGGGCCTCATCCAAACAGATTCGTCATATTTTCCTATACGAAGGTTGGATGATATCGTTTCTTGGCGCTATGATTGGACTGATAGCAGGTGTTGCGATATGTCTGCTACAGCAGGAATATGGATTGCTCAAGTTGGGCAATGGCTACGAGTATGCCCTTTCTGCTTATCCTGTCTCGGTAGAGGTACTTGACATCGTACTGATAACCCTCATCGTTTTGGTCATGGGCTTTTTAGCCGCATGGTACCCAACGCGCAACATTAAGAACAATGATTAGAACGCTACGTCAACAATGAACCGATATTTTTACATACTTCTTGTATTGCTAACAAGCATTTTTTGCGCTTGCAAGCCAGACAACAACATTGTCCCACCGGTCGACACACCTACGCAGTTTACCACCGGCCAGGTCGTGTTTCATGGTCCATACTATGCCAATGGTGGTTGTTCAAGCAACGTCCTAAGCGTGGATTTGTTTTCTGAAGGTTTACGTCTAACTTCACAAGGAAAGATGGAAGGTACGGGCGCTAACCTCTATTTCTCAGATATCTTTCTGGCCCCAACCGATACCACCCTCATGGATGGTGAGTATGTCTCAGACACCACAGCGGCCCCATTTACATTTTTGCCGGGAGCCAATTACGAAGCTAATGTAACGGGCGCCTATTTACTGCAAATAACAGATAACAAGTTGACGAGCATCAGTCTCTTACCAGAGGCGAGAATTACTGTCTCCCATAGCAATGGTGGCGCCATCACAACGATTCTGGTTAGGGGCACATTCAGCAACCAAAAGACATATCAAGCCGATTTCGATGGCACATTGCGTTATGTCAACCGAAGCAATCTATAAGGAATATCATACTTTCCTAAAACTGGAAAAGGCGTTGTCCCAAAACTCGGTCTTGGCCTATGAACAAGACCTACAGAAATTACGCTCCTATATGGAGGCCTGCGGCATTAATCCCATTAAGGCCACCTATGACGATTTGCAGGAGTTTGTATATAGCACATTTCAGTCGGTCTCCAACACGCGCACTCAGTCTCGTATTTTATCCGGAATACACTCATTTTACAAATTTCTGCTCTATACACATCGCATCGAACAGGACCCATCGGAACTGATAGAGATGCCCAAGCGCGAGTCACACCTTCCACAGGTGCTTAGTTTGGAGGAGATTGATGCCATCATCAAGGCCGTGGATCTTTCGAAGCCCGAAGGACATCGCAACGTAGCGATTATAGAGATGCTGTATGGTTCAGGTCTGCGCGTGAGTGAATTAGTTAATCTGAGACTCTCCAACATGTATCTGGACGAAGAATACATGCAAGTGGAGGGCAAAGGTTCAAAGCAGCGTTTGGTTCCCATCTCCCCCTCTGCCAAACAACAATTCCTTTATTGGCAGCAAGACCGCAATTATCTGCAGATCCAATCAGGACAAGAAGATTATGCGTTCCTCAACCGACGAGGTCACCAATTGACTCGCGCCATGATTTTCACCATGATACGCCAACTATGCGCTACCGCCGGTATTCAGAAAACCATCTCTCCACACACGTTCCGTCACTCGTTCGCGACCCATTTGCTGCAAAATGGAGCCGATTTGCGCGTCATACAAGCACTTTTAGGACACGAGGACATCACCACCACCGAGATTTACACCCATCTGGAAATGTCTGACTTGAGGAAAGCCATTCTCACCTGCCATCCCGCCAATCGAAAACAAGGCTGATACACAAAAAACGCACCACACTCATCCAAAACGACATTTGGAAATGTCACAGAATTGAACAAGTAGAGTATCGTAGGTTCGAAACAAGATTATGGGATACATACCTAACCCTTATCTCAAAAAAGGGACATTTGACCACCAGATGCAGATTTGTCAGTTTTCTTAGCCTTTTTTATCTTGCTGCTTTTGCCCTCTGTTGTAGGTTCGTCTTCAGAGATAGAACTCTCTACTATTGGCTCTTGTTCTTTGGAAACGACGGACGTCTTTTCTACAACAATCTCCTCGGATTCAGGAGACACTGTAGCAGGTATAGTCTCAACGGGAGCAGGAGAAACAATCTCGAACGCCACACCCTCTGCGTCCAAAACATCTACTTTAGGCATCTTGGTCTTGCGAGTTTTTTTGCTCTTCTTTGCAGTAATCTCCTGCGCCTCCGGACTTTCAGATACCTCCGAAACCTTCTGCTCTGTGTTGTTCTCCGCAGTCTCTGATACGGCGTCTGTTTCCACCAAAGGCTCTACGACCTCCGCAAAGGCGTTTGCTGATTCAAAATCCTCCTTTATTTCCGTACTTTCAACTGATACAGAAGACGACATGACATCTAAATCTTCAAGAACATCCGTATTTTCAGGATTATCAAGGGTCTCTGCTTCGTCAGGCAATGGTGTGATATCCTCCAATCGTGCAACCTCCAAGGTAGTGATACGTTTACCTCGTGCCGTAGCACCTTTCACACCGATAAAATCAGCCATCACAATCGTGAGTGGTTCCTTGAGTGGATCCTTAAGGGTAACGAGGAAAGTGGCATCCTCCCGATCGGACAACAGCTCGATGCGCGAAGAAGCATTCTCACCTACAAAATTAATTGGTTTGGGCGAAGGCAGCATCTGGAAACGCTTGCCATAGTAGTATTTTTGATCCGCATCCCAAAGCAGAAGTGACCACACTTTGTCAGCATCATACTTTTGGATGAGACGAATATTATCTTCAAAATGGGCAGTCAAATCGAATGACGTGAGATAATAGTCACCATTTTTAGTCAGCACCAACACCTGATCATCGCTCTGAAACTCTCCCAAATACATACCCATTCCGTCATAGTTGATTCGCAGCACATCGGGGTCGAACCACACCTTTCGACCACCCAAAGTCGAGCCACCCTTTGCACGTAAGGTTATGGACTTGACATCATACTTGCTGAGCACATTGCCACGTGCACTACGACTCTTGATGGCCAATTCGGAGAAGTCCATCGTGTAATCATCCTTTTTCTGATGCGCAGCCGGCTTCAATTGTACACGTATCACTTCGGCCTCACCATTGGGGTTGGCAGTGAAATATACAACGCGCGAACCTGCTTTGCCTTGCGTCAGATCATATTCCTTATCACGGGTAATGCCTGTCACGTTGAAACGTTTCCAAAAATATACCCCAGCCTTACCATCACGATACACAACATTGTATATCGTACGCACATCGTTCTTCTTAAAAATCGCCAAGTGCAAAATATTGGTTCCCACAAATAACTTGTCAGCCACCTTTACAATCTTGTACTTACCATCCTTATAGAAGATAATGATATTATCCAAGTCGGAACAATCAAACAAATATTCGTCTTTCTTGAGCGTAGTGCCAATAAAACCATCGGTGCGATTGATGTACAATTTCTCGTTGGCTTCCACAACAGTTGTAGCGTTGATGGCCACGAAATTGCGAACCTCGGTACGTCTTGGATAACGTGCTCCATAGCGGTCTTTCAATCCCTGATACCACTGCAAGGTATAGTCAGTCAGATGCGCCAAGTTATGCTTAACAGCTGCTATTTTCTTTTTCAACTCAGCGATAAGTTCGTCTGCCTTCTTTGAGTCAAAACGCGTGATACGAATCATACGTATCTCAAACAGACGTTCGATATCTTCACGACGTACTTCACGTATCAGTTTCGCCTTGAACGGCTCCAAAGCATGATCGACAAACGTAACTAACGCATCCTTGTTAGGTGCCTGTTCATAACCCTGCTCCTTGTAAATGCGATTTTCGATGAAGATGCGTTCCAGCGAGGTATAGAACAGTTGTTCCTCCAGTTCACCCTTGTGAATCTCCAACTCCCACCTGAGCAAATCACGCGTATTGTCTGCCGACATTTTCAGCAGGTTACTTACGCTCGTAAAGATAGGCGTTTTATCTTGGATGACGCAAGCATTGGGAGAGATGGACAATTCGCAATCGGTGAAAGCATACAATGCATCAATTGCCTTGTCTGACGAAACACCCGGCTGCAGAGTGATGACAATATCTGCCTCTGCAGCAGTCAGATCCTCCACTTTTTTAATCTTAATCTTTCCCTTTTGGTTAGCTCGCAAGATTGAATCGATAAGCTTAGGCACCGTTGTTCCAAAAGGAATCTCGGTAATTTCCAACGTCTTTTGATCAATCTTACTGATTTTGGCACGTATCTTCACCACGCCTCCGCGCTCACCATCGTTATAACGACTTACATCGATTGAACCTCCGGTGGGGAAATCGGGAAAGAGTTGAAAATCTTCCCCTCTCAAATACGCCATAGCTGCGTCACACAACTCACAAAAATTGTGCGGCAGTATTTTAGAGTTCAAACCAACAGCAATACCTTCCACTCCCTGCGCCAATAGCAGTGGAAATTTGATAGGCAAGTTAACAGGCTCGTTCTTTCGCCCATCATACGATTTCATCCAATGAGTTGTTTTCGAGTTGAAAACCGTTTCCAAAGCGAACTTACTCAATCGCGCTTCGATGTAACGAGGTGCAGCTGCACCATCACCCGTTAGGATATTACCCCAGTTTCCCTGACAATCGATGAGGAGATCTTTTTGCCCCAACTGTACCAATGCATCACCAATGGAAGCATCTCCATGCGGGTGATACTGCATGGTCTGTCCCACAATATTCGCCACCTTATTGTACTTACCATCATCCACACACTTCATCGCATGCAGAATGCGTCTCTGTACCGGTTTGAGACCATCGTAAATACTAGGCACAGCACGCTCCAATATCACATACGAAGCATAGTCCAAGAACCAGTCTTGGTACATACCCGTCAAGTGATACTTGTTTCCATCAGCACTGTTTCCTGATTGGGGCTTATAGTTACTATGAGCCTCCTCAGAAGGAAGGCTTTCTTCTGGGGTCAACTCGTCGTCCTCTACCATAGATTGCAGGAGTGAGAATTATAGGGGGATTATTGCAGTTTCTTGTTAATGAAAATATATGCAAGGATGCCTACAAACTCGAGTACGAGCGATGCAGCCAACAGACCATTTGAAGGAACAGCGAAGTAGTAAACTACCAAGCATACAACACCACAAAGTACCAAAATCACGCCGAGGTATTGAAATAGATTTTTCATGTGTAAAGTGTATTTATCGATTGTTGTTTTGTGCAGGTCAAAGTCTCAACATATAAATCGAGACTTTCTTTCAGTTTGCAAAATTACTAAGAATTTTTGAATTATGCAAATATTTCTGTCAATTATCTAAGATTTAGGTGCAAAAAAAAGCACTTGGGCCTATGTCCAAGCGCTTTTATGAGAGAGAACCAGTCGCTAAAATTACTCAGCAACAGCCTCAACAACAGCCTCAGCAGCTTCTTCAACTGCATCAACAGCCTCTTCAACTGCCTCAACAGCAGCCTCTTGCTTGCAGCACTCACCTGCGTGCTCGCAGCATTCTACATTTTCGCCCTCAGCGCAGCACTTCTGCTCGCCTTCTGCATTCTTCTTGCAGCAGCCCATTGCCAAGCAAGCAACAGCTGCGATAAGCATAATCTTCTTCATAACGCGTTGTAATAATAAATGATTGTTAGACTAATCAATTTGGTAATTAGTGTTTCCCAAATCAGCACTCACGTGCCAAAAACGACTGCAAAATTACTGCTATTTTTTCAAACAAGCAAATTTTTCTGCTGAAAATAAGCATTTTGCTATGAATTCAGTATTTTTTGCTATGTTTGGATAGCATATTGCCCTCTTTATTTGGCATGAAGACTGCTTGTAGACTGCTTGTAGACTGCTTGCAGACTCCTTGCAGACACCTTGATTTGGAATCTGATGTAAGACCGCGCTTCATATGCGCTCCATTCAGCCATCCAAATCTCAATAAAACGAGCGCAGAAAGCTGTGATTCTACGCTCGTTTATTTTATTGGGGTGCTATAAATGTCTTTCCATACGAAGGAAAATAACCAAAATTCCTCGTTTACATAAATATATAACGGAAGGCAAACACTTATGGCTACCCTAAATTAACAAAGAACACCTTACTTATTTTGCTGCCTTTTTAGTTGCAGTTTTCTTTACTGGTGCCTTCTCTGCCTTAGCAACTGCTTTCTTAGGAGCCGCCTTCTTTGCAGGTGCTTTTTCTACTTTAGGTTCCGCCTTCTTAGGAGCAGCCTTCTTTGCAGTTTTAGTCTCCTCCTTTTTCTCGGCCTTAGGAGCCTTTACCACTTTTGCCTTAGCCAACTCCTTCTCGAGTGCAGCAATCTCTTTCTCCTGATTTTCGATAGTGGTGAGCAACTCGTTGAGTTCCTCGTTATCAATAGAGATAGGATATTGTTCCTCAACGCGGAGGAGGAAATCCGAAAGCACATTCATGTAGTTAATGAATGCATCATAAGCAGACTCGTAGTTGGTATTTCCTGCATTGACATGGTTCATGAAGAGGAAGTGATCAGCCGATTGGAGCATGTACCAATCGCGACGAAGTGCGATATCCTTGCACATACGTACACGCTCGGTAACTGCGTACAATTTCTGCAATGCCTCGCTCTGGAGGTCATTTCCATTGTATGCACTGAGATCTTTACCCTCACCACACCATGTGGTTGCGTATGGCACCGGAATTACTTCACCAGCGGTGAGTGCCTTCGCAGCTTCGCCTGGAGTAACAAAACCGATTTCATGCTGTAGGCAGTAGTATGGCAATGCCTTGAGGAAATCAAAGATACCTGTACCTGCGTTTTGACGAACGCCAAACGTGTCAGCACTCATCCATAGATTGATGATAGGCTCTTCGCCCTGAATACCGGCTATTTGGTTGGCATATTTCTCTGCATCCATTGGGAAATTAGGCCATGCCGGATCAGAGAAATGGAATTGTAGTTCGTCTGTGAGTGTACCATTGCGCATGAGCAACTTCAGCGACTTGCTGGCCGCAGACTGGTATGCATAGTTAGGCGAGCGCCATGACAACAACTGCTTAGCTCCCTCCATCATCACAGCCTTGTAGCCCATATGTGCCACCTGATCACCGATTTCGTCGCTATAAAGCAACTCGGTGTTCCACAAAGTGGTTGGTTTTTGACCGAACAATTCCTGAATCTTAGCAGCCTCACGCTCCAATTGGTGCGCAAACTCTTGTGGAGCATACTCTGATGCAAACGAATAACCATAAGGAGTAGCCACAAACTCAACCGCCTTGGTGTCAGCCAATTCTTTCATCACATCGATTACCTCAGGTGCGAACTGCTCCAACATTTCGAGCATAACACCGCTGACCGCCAAACCGCAGTGGAATTTCTTGTGCGACATCTCCACCATATCTTTGATGGTGTTGAGCAATGGAAGATAAGATGTCTGAGCCAGCCATGAGATCTGGTCCTCAGTTTGCATGTCGTCATAGTAGTAGTGGTCTTGACCAATATCAAAGAAACGATAGCGTTTCAGACGATAAGGCGCATGCATTTGGAAGCAAAAACTAATATTTCTCATTTTTGTAAGTGTTTATTCTATTTATTTATATAAGGTGTGGTTCCTGTATGCCAAATTAATGGCGCTGGCCGAGAACGAGATCGTAGATTGCACGCACCTTCAGGCCGGCATCGTACCACTTGATATTATTGACTTCCTCCTTGCCAAGTTCGCTAAGCGACTTGTACATGGCAGGATACTTGACAATAGCATAGATGGCATCAGCCATAGCATCGATATCCCAATAATCAGTCTTGATAGCGTGATCGAGAATCTCGGCACAACCAGACTGATGTGAGATGATGGATGGACAACCCAACTGCATAGCCTCCAATGGCGAAATACCGAATGGTTCAGAAACAGAAGGCATGATATAACAATCAGACTCTGCCAACATCTCTTGTACCTGACGTCCTCGCTGGAAACCAGGGAAGTGGAAACGATCTGCGATACCACGTTTGGCAGCCAAGTCAATCCTCTTGTTCATCATATCGCCAGAACCGGCCATCACGAAGCGAACACCATCGGTCTTCTCCAATACACGCGCAGCAGCTTCCACAAAATACTCTGGGCCTTTCTGCATGGTGATACGACCGAGGAACGTAACCACCTTATCCTTGCGCGGAGTCTTGGTGTATGAATCCACATCAGGAATAGGTTCAACAGCATTGTGCACGGTCGAAACCTTGGCTGGATTAATACCATACTTTTCAATAACGGTGCGACGAGTAAGGTGTGACACACACATGATGTGATCAGCCTCCTCCATACCACGCTTTTCGATAGCAAAAACGGTAGGATTCACATTGCCACGTGAACGATCGAAATCGGTAGCGTGCACGTGAATAACAAGTGGCTTACCTGAGATATGCTTTGCAAACACACCCGCAGGGTAGGTCAACCAGTCATGGCTGTGAATGATATCAAAGTCAAGCGAATGAGCCAACACCGAAGCGACCGCCTCGTAGTTACCAATCTCCTCAATCAGGTTGTCAGGATAGCGACCTGAAAAACCTATGCAACCCAGTTCGTCGGTACCGATACGACGATAGTCGTAGTGAATACCATCGCGAAGGTGGAAATATTCTTCAGGCGACATCTTGCCTGCCATGCGTTCACGAACATAATCGTATGAATTTTCTTTCCAAACGACAGGCACGCTGTTGGCGCCAATAATCTTGAGGAAAGACTGATCCTCATCACCCCATGGTTTAGGGATAACGAACGTGATATCCATGTCAGGCTGCTCAGCCATACCACGGGTCAAGCCGTACGAAGCCGTACCGAGTCCGCCCAAGATGTGAGGAGGAAACTCCCAACCAAACATTAACGCTTTCATAGATTCTCCTCCTTATATTTTTGCAGAGTGTTACACATAGAGATGACAGCAGCCACCGATGGTGCATATGACATGCCACCATGTCCCTTGTATGGAGGGTTACCATCATATAGTTCATTCAGCGTACCGATGCAGAGTTCAGACATTTCCTGCTCGAAACCAACCAATGTACGTTGGATGAAACCTACGCCCGAATTCTTATAAATACGCATATACGCATCCGCATAAGCGGCGATAGTGAAAGGCCATACAGGACCATTGTGGAAGTTACGGTCGCGCTCAAGCTGACCACCGACATATACAGGACGATAGTTGCCTGACTTTGGCGAGATAGTACGTAGGCCACGCGGAGTCAACAACTCTTTGGTACAGATATTAACGACAGCCTTCTGCTGGTTGCGATCCAGTGGTGAATATGGCAATGAGACGGCCCAGATTTGGTTAGGACGCACCTCTTTGTCATGATATGAATCAACCACATAATCGTCCAGATAGAAACCGTTCCAGAACGTTTCCACGAATGATTTCTTGCATAATTCAGCCTGATAGTCCATCAGATCAGCCTGATTGCTATTACCTTGTGCACGCAACACCTCGGCCGCCAGCATCAAAGAGTTATACCACAACGCATTGATTTCCACTACATAACCCGTACGAGGTGTGATAGGACGCCCATTCTCACATGCATTCATCCATGTAGCAGGACGCTCCAAACCATTCACCCAAAGCAGATTGTTGTTGTGGAGGAACATGCGTGGATGATTGTTCTTGCGCAAATAATCAACAATATCCAGTATCAATTGACCATATTTCTCAACCATCTGTTCAACAGAGGTATAGACTCCATAGTTTTGTAGCGCACGCAGGAACCAAAGGATAGCATCCGGCTCGTCCATTCCGAACAAACGTACAGCATGGTAATCACCTGCGATAAATGCCTTCATCTCCGGTACTGCCGTATTATCCATGATTGCCTCCCAATACTCAGGACGGCCGATACCCAATGTACAACTTGGCACAGAGAAAAACTCCTCGCGAGCAGATGCGCCAAACCATGGATAGCCTGCCAGCAAGTAGCACTTATCTTCTATACGCTTGTAGAACTGAGCTGCCGAATTGCGCAAGGTATGATACATGTCAGTACGCGCATTACGACGCTCCATCTCCTTGTTCCAGGTAGTGGTCAGCGTGCGTGTATTCACCTCCGAGATACCTGCTGCAAAGACAACACTCTCGCCTTTTTTCATTGGCAATTCGAAGTAACCCGGTACAAGGTTATCCTCCTTATACTCAAAGCCACGCTCCTGCTCCTTCTGATATTCAATACCTTTGTACCAAAGTGGATTGTGTACATACTCCACTTTCTTTGAGAACTGCAGATACAACTCCGGGAATTCAGGATACATGCGTACCTTACCACCATTGCCCACCATCTGCATATCAGCGCAAGCGCGATCATTCTCATGTGCCAATTCGTTGACACTACGGAAAGCCAGGAACGGACGGAAACGAAGAGAGGTTGCAGAATGCGCCTCCAACAACGTATAACGAATCAGCACACGTGGCTCAAAGCTCACGAGCATGCGCTCTTTTTGAAGGATAACGCCACCCACACGATAGATGGTTTTGGAAATCACTTCACAATCAAACTCGCGGATGTACTTATGGCCATTGGGTGAATAATTGTTCTCGCCATACTTATGGAGGCCCAGATTAAACTCGGCACCATGCTGGATGACGGTCTCATCCAACGAACTGAGCAACACATAATTGTCGCTGCCCAACTCTGGCAGAGGTAACACCAATTGTCCATGATACTTTCGCGTATTGCAGTCAACCAACGTCGTACTGTTATAGGCACCTGATCGATTCGTACGAATCATCTCCTTGCCCAAAGAACGCTCCAGGTTGGCCAGCAATTTTCGGTCGAAATTTAGATAGCCCATATTGGATCGGTTTTTATGGATTAGTTATTTTTTATTTGTATTGCATGGTAAAAGCATGCCGTGGCACAAGGTCATAAGCGCAACACGGGCACACTTGATTTTTCAAATTGCAAAATTACTGCTTTTTTTTGGACTACACAACTTTTTTTATATGTTTAATAACATATTTTGTGCAATTTTACCGGAAATAGCACTTTTTCTTTGTGTATTTCAACTATTTTTCGTACCTTTGCACTCAAATGCGCTATTTTTCTAAAATAGGATATCTGTTAAACCCAAGTGGAGTATACCGAGCGTGGAGTTGGGTTCTTGGGCTATGCTTGCTGCTGCAGGCCTCTTGGGCATGCGCACAAGGGAATACGCCCAAGAAGAAAAATAAGCAGATAATGATTGTTCAGTCGTGGAAAATGTCCAATGACTATGGCATCGCTGATACAACCGGCATTGACACTTCGCAAGTCAACTATCCTCTGCGAAATGCACTCAACGACCACTCAATCTCATGGGCATATAATGGAAACCTCATCTCGCCCAGCCAATCGAAAGTGTATTTCGACCGTAGCGGAAATGGTATGTTGGGAAATACAGGAACAGGTTCTGATGTATGGCAACGTGGCGGATTGGGTCCAATCGGGCGCGCACGCAAGAAGATGGATATGGTGTTCGCCAGCGCTTATGAACCATACATCTTTACGGCACAAGACGTGCAATTCTACCGCACTTCGGCTCCTTATTCTGCGATTGGATATAAAAAAGGGTTTGCTACAGCCCATCAGGAGAATGACCTCAATTTCATTTTCACCGGCAACCTGAATCAGAAGACCAATATCGGTACCAATCTGGTCTATCTCAACTCGCCCGGTCGCTATTCGTCACAACAAGGAAAAGACTTTGGAGGATATGTCTTTGGCAGTTACGATGGTAACAACTATGGCTTGCATGCCTCTGTTTGTTTCAACAATATGAGCATGTTTGAAAATGGTGGTTTACAAGACCCAAGCCAGATGGATAGGCTCAAGCCGGAAGACTTGCCAACCAAGTTGCAAGCTATGTCGGGATTCAAACATATCTCTGGTTTCCTCGACCACCACTATAGCATTACTACCGATCGCGAAGTGAAATTAACCATCAAAGGGAAAGACGGAGAAGAAGATCGAGACAGCGTCTATACCGAGCATGTACCGGTCATCACCATCAACCACGTCTTCGAGACCAACAACTCCACCCGGCGATATGTTGAAAAAAACGCCAATCAGGATTTCTTCCCCGAGTGGCATCTAAATAGGAGTCAGACCAATGATACCGCATCGGTACTGAATATTCGCAACACCATAGCCGTCACATTCAACGAAGAGTTCAACCGCTTGCTTAAGTTTGGTGTCACAGCATATGTAACCAACGAGTGCCAACGATTCGTTTTCCCAACTCACAGTTACGACCCCACCCTCCCTGTAGGAATTGGCATTGACGATCACAGGTTACAATACCATAGTCAATTGGCACATACCGACACCGTATTTGGACAACAATGGCTCAACTACACATGGGTAGGTGGTGCTATCTACAAGAACAATGGTAAATATCTGCGTTTCGGTGTGAATGGAGACATCTGCTTGTTGGGCAATTCCGATTCGTTAAACACCAACAATAAGCACGAAAAAGTATATAGCAAACTGTGGGAGTTTCAGGTGAATGGTCATGTGGATGCTGACTTCCGTTTGGGCAAAAACAAATTGTATGTACGGGCGACTGCATATGTCAAGAATGAGACACCTGACTATTACCTCTATCGTTTCCGCTCCAACCACTACATCTGGAACAACGAGTTCAAAAAGACTTACCGAGTCTATGCAGGTGGCGAAATCAGTTTCCCTACCGAATGGGTGAAACCACGCGTTCGAGTCGGCTTTGAGAACCTGACCAACTATATCTATTTTGATAAGAATGGGTTGCCTGTGCAAAAAGAAGGCAGTATTCAGGTGCTGAGCGGAGATGCAAGGATTGACCTTACAACTCCTTGGTTGAACATGGAAAACTCGGTAGTCGTTCAGTTCTCTGACTCGATTCTACCATTGCCTACCGTTGCACTCTATTCCAACCTCTACTACCACGGCTGGTGGTTCAAGGCTATGTACGCGCAAATAGGCGTCGATTGTCGTTTTCATACCGCTTATCGTGCACCACTATACAACCCCGCCACTGCGCAATTTTGCGTACAAGACGAAGTGATGATTGGAAACTATCCGGTACTGAACCTATACGGCAATTTCTATGTCAAACTGCTGCACCTGCGATTTTTCTTCCAATGGCAGAATTTCGGTAGTCTCTTCTTGCCTAACAGCGAGAACTTGTCTATGCCAGACTATGCTATGAATCCCTCCAATTTCCGCGCGGGATTGGCCTTTCACTTTTGGAAATAAACAAAATGTATGATGTCGTTTTATCGACAAAAAAGATACGATTACAACCGATGAACTATTCTGAAAATCTAAACAAAGCAATAGAAAAAAGCAAGATGGAAGCCAGCCGTTTGGGCTGTGCTTCAGTCTCACCTGACCTCCTTTTACTGGGCCTTCTGCATGTGAATGAAGGACGTGCATACAGCATGTTACAAGGTGCCGGAGTGGATATACATCGCGCTATCCAAGCTATTGAAAGTCGCTATACACCAGGCCACACCGAGCCTGTAGCACCTGCCTTCGACAAGCAGTCGGAGCGAATATTACGCATTTTGGACCTCGAGACAAAGACCTACAAAGAGACGGTTTCGCATACCGAGCATCTGCTGATGGCCATCTTGCGTGAACGAGTCAACAAAGCGGCCATCTTCCTACAGGACGAGTGGCACGTCAACTATGAGGCAATGGAGAAATGTCTTCCCAAGCCACAACAGCAACCAAAAATGGGAGCGGACTTCTCTTCCGACCTGGCCGACGATCTGCCGGATGATGCCAAAGCGGCTTCGGAAAACAACAATGCCAAAACGAAGGCCAATGGGTCCAAGACACCGGCTTTGGATAAGTTCGGAAAAGATCTCACGTTGGCGGCAGAGGAAAACAAACTCGATCCTGTCATCGGGCGTGAGAACGAAATTGAACGCGTCGTTGAGATATTGTCTCGCCGCAAGAAAAACAATCCTATCCTGATAGGCGAACCCGGCGTGGGAAAGTCAGCCATTGTTGAAGGGCTGGCACTTCGTATCGTGCAGCATCAGGTCTCACCGCTGCTTTTCAGCAAGCGAATATTCACTCTGGACATAGCCTCTATGGTGGCAGGAACCACCTATCGTGGTCAGTTTGAGGAGCGCATGAAATCGGTCATCAACGAATTACAAAAGAACCCCGATATCATTCTCTTCATCGACGAGATACACACCATTATCGGAGCTGGTAACGCATCCGGAACCTTGGATGCTGCCAATATTCTCAAACCGGCACTTGCGCGTGGCGAGGTACAATGTATCGGAGCCACCACCATTGATGAGTACCGCAAGTCGGTGGAAAAAGATGGAGCACTCGAACGACGTTTCCAAAAAGTGATGGTGAGTCCTACTACACGGGAGCAAACATTGGAGATATTGCGCAGACTCAGCGAGACCTATGGGCAACACCACAATGTGACCTACACCGACGAGGTGCTCAAAACATGTGTTGACCTTACTGATCGATATATCTCTGATCGTGCTTTCCCGGACAAAGCCATTGACGCGATGGACGAAGTGGGAGCTCGTGCACAAATTTGTATGCAGCAGAAGCCTGCTTTTGTAGAGGATTTGGAGGCACAGATTGCCACAGCAAAACAGCAAAAAGAAGCACTCACCCTGCAGCAGGATTATCAAGCGGCCGTTGAACTGCGAGACAAAGAATTGGCACTCGTAACCGAGATGAACAAACAACTCGTAGCATGGCAACAAGAACGTCAAAACCAACCCACTATCGTCACATGCGATGATGTGGCTCGTGTCGTCAGTCTCATGTCTGGAGTTCCTGTGCAACGCGTACAAACTACCGAGACCGAAAAACTGCGCAACATGGCCACTGTTTTAAAGAGCCGCGTGATTGGCCAAGACGAAGCGGTAGATGTTATCGCCAAAGCTATTCAGCGCTCTCGACTCGGACTCAAAGATCCAAATCGACCCATCGGAACATTCTTCTTCCTCGGCTCTACTGGTGTGGGTAAAACACATCTGGCGCAATGTCTGGCAGAGGAGATGTTTGGCAGCAAAGATGCACTCATACGTTTCGACATGTCTGAATATATGGAGAAGCACACTACATCATTGTTGGTAGGAGCGCCTCCGGGATACGTCGCACACGAGGATGGTGGTAAACTCACCGAAGCCGTTCGCCGCAAGCCATATTCTATCATCCTCTTTGATGAGATCGAAAAGGCGCACCCTGACATTTTTAATGTTCTATTGCAGGTCTTGGACGAAGGAAGACTGACCGATCGACATGGCAAAGTGGTGGACTTCAAAAACACCATCATCATCCTCACTTCCAACGTGGGAACCCGACAACTCAAGGATTTTGGCACAGGAATCGGTTTCAACCATGCCAGCGAGATGGACAAAAAAGCGGAACGTTCTGTTCTCATTAAGGCTCTCCAAAAACAGTTCCCGCCTGAGTTCGTCAATCGAATTGACCACGTCGTAACATTCTCCAAACTGGAAAAAGACCACCTGCACAACATCGTTGATCTCGAATTATCGGGACTGCACAAGCGCATTGAGGCCATGAACATGACCCTCAGCATCACCACCGAAGCTAAGGATCTGCTCATCGACCAAAGTGACGTCAACCAATATGGAGCTCGTTCGCTCAAGCGCCTCATTCAGTCAGAGGTAGAAGATGCACTCACGACACTACTGCTCAACGATGAACGATACGACCACATTTCTGTCACCGTTGCTGATGGAAAAATAGTCGCACAATGGGTGCAAAAATGACTTCGGTTTCCTGATACAAAATCGCTATCAGGTCTTCATCTGATCTTCATCAGACCTTGCACAACACCAATACTACAATTATTCCAGTGACCAAAGGCTCAAAAAAAGTTGAACGATAGGTCACCTATTTCTAACTTATATTTTTTACAATTATGTTACTTGAGATTACCGATTCCAACTTCGAAGAACTCCTTGAGTCTGGCAAACCTATGGTAGTGGACTTTTGGGCACAATGGTGCGGACCATGTAAGATGATGCTGCCTATCGTGGGCGAATTAGCCGACGAGTATGATGGGAAGATTATCGTTGGTAAATGCGACGTGGACGAGTGTGATGATGTACCTGCAGAGTTTGGTATCATGAACATCCCTACCATGCTGTTCTTCAAGGATGGCAAACTTGTCAACAAGCACGTAGGAGCATGCGCTAAGGATGAACTCCAAAAGTTGTTTGACGCGCTACTTTGATTATGATTTTTGAATCTGAATCATGCGTTTGATTTCTCCCTCATTATTATCTGCCGACTTTGCACAACTCGGCAACGAGCTTGCTTGGCTCAATGCGTCCAAAGCCGACCTTCTTCACGTAGATGTGATGGATGGCGTTTTTGTGCCGAATATCTCATTCGGCTTCCCCATCATGGAGATTCTGCAAAAACATGCCACCAAACCTCTTGACGTGCATTTGATGATTGCCAATCCCGACCAATACGTCGAGCGTTTTTGTGACGCAGGCGCTTGGTCGGTAGGCTTCCATCTGGAGGCTGTAGATGACCCATTGCCCATCCTCAAAAAGATTCGCGACAAAGGTGTACGCACGTGTCTCACTATCAATCCCAACATAGACATACAGCGCCTGTTACCTTATCTCGATCATGTGGACATTGTGATGCTGATGTCTGTTTATGCTGGTTATGGTGGACAAGCCTTTATTTCTGACACATTGGACAAGGTACGGTTTATGCGCAACGAGATAGATGCCCGATTCCCTGAGGACAAACCCCTCACATGCAGCCAACAATCACCTTGTGACAAACTGTCAGACGTTTTTGATGGCACGTTGTTTCACAAACCACTCATTGAAGTGGATGGTGGTGTCAATCTTCAAAACGCACCCTTGCTTTGGGAAGCGGGGGCGGATATTCTGGTCTCTGGTTCGACCATTTTCCGTTCGTCTGATCCTGCTCAAACCATTCTCGACTTGAAAGCATAGAAATTCCGACTTCCACATTGTCAAGTCTTTTCTTCTTTTCGCCATCACGCTTATGACCACCTATTCTCTTTCCGAATTCTTAAAAGCCATACAATTTGTGGTACAGAACAGCATGCCTGATTTGTACTGGATTCGCGCAGAGGTCAGTAGTTTGTCGGCCAGGCAAAATGGCCATTGTTATATGGAGTTGGTGGAGACAGAACAGAACAAAGACCAATCGACAGCTATTTTTGCAGCTAAGGTGCGCGCCAATTGTTGGGCCAACAGATGGCATATGCTTAGTCTCATGTTCGAAGAAGTGACCGGACAATCACTTCATGTTGGCATGCAGATATTGGTGGCGGCAAAAGTGGACGTGCATCCTATTTATGGACTCAGCCTCACTATTGAGAATATCGATCCCACCTTCACCTTAGGCGAATTGGCCAAGCAAAAACAGGAAACGCTCAAACAGCTCGAGCAGGATGGCATCATCGACATGCAGAAGTCCTTGCAGTTACCTACTCTGCCTCGCCGCATAGCTGTCATATCCTCTGATTCGGCTGCTGGTTATCAGGATTTTATCCACCAATTACAACAAAACGAATACCATTTCCGTTTCCACACCACACTTTTCGCAGCCACAATGCAAGGCGATTCCGCTCCTGCATCTATCATCAATGCACTTAATCATATCTACGACGAGACAAACGAAGGAATCCCGTACGACTGCGTGGTGCTCATTCGTGGTGGTGGTGCCGTCACCGACCTTTCATGCTTTGATCAATACGAACTGGCTGCCTACTGCGCACAGTTTCCCCTACCTGTCATCTCTGGCATTGGTCATACGCGTGATATCTCTGTCATCGATCGTGTTGCATTTGAGTCACTCAAAACGCCTACGGCCGTTGCCGAATATTTCATCGATATCCTTGTAAATCAACTCAATCACATTGACGATTTGACCAATCGTCTGCACGAGACAGCCAGTCGATTCATATTGCTTCGCAGCAACGTCATCGACCGCATACAAATGCGCCTGCAAATGGCATTTCAATCCCATCTGCAGGCACAAACCAGTAACCTGAATATTATAGAAAAAACGATCCTACTCCACTCACCCGAGCGCATTTTTAGAATGGGCTACTCGCTCACGCGTTCAAACGGAGTCATCGTTCGCGATGTCACGCAACTCCGGTCTGGTGACATACTCGTCACCAATCTTGCCAACGGCACTATCGAATCCGTTGTCCGGTGACGTTAAAATGCGATTCGCCACGAATGATGACCATTTGCCCGTCTATGATACATTTGGTGGCAAGTGGTGTTGCCTCTGTCTCTATCGTTTGAGTGGCCGTTGGTGCAGTTCCTTCTCCCCATTGACTGTATAGCCAATTGACACGATTCTGCAGACGATTCCAGAAATCCTGCTCTTTCCGTGTCATGTTATTGGCGGTCTGCACGTTGGTTCCTTGCCAACGCACAGCATCATATATCGCCGCCTCGCTATACGCATTGGCAAGCGCCTGTATCTCAACCCTAAGCGTAGGATAGATATTGTGATAAAACACATACCATTGGCGCTTCAACTCGGATTGAAAGGATGGGAAAGATGCAATCTGGCCAATCCAAATCTGCGAGAAAGAGGGACCATCGTAGATAAATCGATTGGCGTTACGATGAAAACTGTTGCCAAAATCCCATACGGGACCAAAATACCATTTCGATTGTGCGCCATTGGAATCGATATCCTTGTAAAGATAGCAACTGCCATGATACGACTCTGTGTCTTCCATTATCTCCTGCACAAGGTAATATTTCACGGCCTCGGTCAGGTCCACCTGTTGTTCCCAATGCACCGAAGTGGACTCATAGAACACACTGTTCAATCCGTCAATTTGCGAAATGATATAGGAACGTTGCGCAGACGATAACACTTCGGGTGACTTCATCGTAATCATAGCCGACTCGCCATTTCCCTCGGTGAAACAATATGTGTTGACATCCATATAGTTATCAATCTCAACCAACCAGCCGCCTGTAATCGAATCGGCATGACTTGTCATGTCCTCCTGTCCTGTGATATTGACGCGATTATTATCTACACGAATAGTCTCTGTTAACATATACAAGCCCATATATTCACCATTCAGCATCAGTTCCACAGGCACATAAGAGGGGGTCCATCGCAGGCCTATGCGTTTGCTGAGCAGGTAGCCCACAGGGTTGCGCAAGAAACCCAGATTGTCATCTGCTGAAGCCATCAAAGCCCAGTGTTTGTTCTTACCCATGTCCAATACATTTTGCTTGCTACTGAACTTAATCTTGTATGGTTTCTTTCCAAAACCTGTCCATGTATAATTACCTCTGCCTCGTATGCCTAATACCACAGGGTTCTCGATTGAGCCCAGCGAAGCGTAACCACTCAAACCACGGTTATCAATATAACCCGTGGCATTGACATAGTTCTCTTTGTCCAATATCGGCGCACCATTCTCGGTATTAATAAATACGACTGGCAAGGTCCCACTATATGGTTCAGGATCAGGACCCTCATCTTGCTGATGGTCATAGTAGGCTGCCTCTGCATAGCGATTAGCAGCAAACTGCCCCGTCACGCATAGCGAGTCACCCTCCATCATCTGGAAAATTAGTGTTTGACGACTTGATAAACTGAAACAAATATTCCAATGATCATTGGGCATTCCTTTCACTTCACGTGGCGTACACATATATGACAACTGCTCCGCATCGGCACTCCAGTCCCACGAGCCATTCGTCACCTTACACATATAGTCACCCGATGACAGTGTGATTTGCAAGCGGTTGCCCGAGAATCGGTAACGGCTGTCTTGTGGATCCCAGTTATTGAAGGTGCCACACAAGTAGTAGTCCGCGCGTCCCATTACACACGCACACACACATAATACTACTAATAAGGTGCGCAAAAACAACTGTAACCGAGAACCATGCATTGTGAACTACCCCGCCGTCAATTAAAACAACCACTTCACGCCCATCAGGCAGTTTGCTCGCTGAGCCTCATATCCATAGTAGGTAAAATAACTCAGTTTAGGTGTCCAAGCCAGATAATTGTTCAACTGAACAAACACCGACAACCATTTATCAATGCTATACTGCGCACCCAGATTGAGGTTGAACATTGGACGCAATTCGTAGGATTCATAATTATTCGTTTGCAACTCATACACGCAGGCATGGCGCTTACCGGCAAAACGATTGTCGCTGTAGAGTGACCATTTCTCGTCAATTTTTCCTTCTATACGAAGATGGGCCTCCCAAGAAGGTTCATCAAAGATAACGCCTTCCAGATCACCTATCTTGGAGTCCTTTACAGGCATACGAAGGGCATAATGACCACCGGCACTCACCAAAAGGACGTCACGATAGTGATAATGTAAATCGGCTCCAAATCTGGCAATTTGAACATTTTGTAATTCGTGCTCAAACAGACCATACCGCTCTCTTCCAAACACGTTCACATGATGATCCAGAGTCAAAGCATATCTCGCATACAGGTCAATCAGGAGGGTCTTGTAAGGACGAATTTTCAAACCAAGAGATGCATCAATCGGAGTATATTCACCTGATAACGTATCCGTAAACAAACAACCCAACGCACGATAACGATTTTCCTCATACTCGCCTTGTGCACCGCCTGAACTGTAGTTTCCGACGGCCGAGCCATAGATCGCTAACCAATTCTTATGCGTCAACTGTGCCTCTGCATATACGTTTGGAGAGATACCTGCCAATCTGCCACGACCTATCGAAAAATCAGCGTTCACTCCGGCATGCACCATCCAACGCTCACCATCATACTGATAGTATGGTTCAAAATGAAGACTATGATTCGTGCTTGTTTCAATTGACGCATCATTTACTGTATATAGTCGATTCTGAATATCCAAATTCAAACCTGCATGATGATTACGTATCTCATAATCAAATATTCCCTTAGTATGAATCTGATGCTCTGCTGCATAATCAGGCGCGATAAAGGCCTCATATCCTGTCTCCAATTGATAATGGATTGGTGACTTCATCGTGCCTTTTACGCCTACATGCGCATTTGCTTTCCAGATAACCTGACGCATCGTCGAGTCCACATTCATCAGACGATTCACCTCATACAATGAACTGTCCACTGCGGTGAAATAAGCACCATAGCGAGTGAAGAAGTCATTCGCACCATTGGCGTTAAAATACAGTTCCAATGGTTGAAACTGCTTACGTATGTCCACTCCAATCTGACTTTCAGAGAGAGCCTTGAGTCCCCACTGTGCCTGGTGATCGGCATACACAAGCATGGAAAAATCACCTGTTGTACGCGCATTTTTACGTTTGGGTTGCAGTTGGTGATCGGTGAGCAGGTAGCCGAAATTCAGTAGCGTATTCTGATGTCCCACACCCGCTGTCAGTTGACCAAACAGCGGCTCGCGCTGACGGAAATAAAGGGGTGAGAATGCCAAGCGAGACAAAGTAAAGTCGTTGGTCAATGCCTGACTATAGGTAGAATACTCGGGGGGTTGCTGCTGGTGTTGCGGATCAAACGAATAGGGCTTGACCTGCAATTTGCCAGCCGACTGAATAGTAGGTTGGTACTCACGCTCCACGACTACCGTGCGGTCTGCTACAGTCGAGTCGTTCACTTGGTGGGTTTGTGCTTGCGCACTTGAGGCGATGTATATCAGCCCCAAAAGGGTGGTGAATATAATTTTTCGCATGTCTTCTCGTTTTGGAGTGTTCTAAAAGTTAGGAGATACCCAAACAATTGTTAAAGGATATTAGAACACCCCTTATAGTTGTGCTTGCAATATTGCCAGTTTCTCGTTAATAGTTGTCTGAATATCATCAGCAGCACGGTAGTTGGCCTGCAAAGTAAGCAGGTACTGTTCGGCCTGATAGCTGTCACCACGGCTGACATAGATATCGCTCAGCAAAATGAACGCCTTGGCCAGCCAGTACTGCTGACTCGTTTTCATACTGGCAAATGACATGATTTCGTTTTCTGCCTCCTCCAGCATATTTCTGCGATACATTCCTTCGGCTATCAAATATTTTGCCTCTGCCTCCGTCGCCGTGCGCACTTCTTGAGTCAGAAGTCTGAAGTCTTTTTCTGCTTGGGCATATTCGCCACCTGAGTACAATGTCTTCCCACGAGCGAAGAGGGCCTCAGCACGTGTCTGCTCGTCGCTGGTTGGCTCCTCTATCAGCTGAGTTGCCACCTCTTTGATTACAGCAAATTGCTGCAATGGTTGAGCGCAACGCAAGATGCCCAATCGCGCAATGTGAGTGTTCTTGGCCGAAGTAGCATGCTGCTGCAATCCTTGGAAATAGCCCAATGCAGCCACATAGTCAGGCTGGTCGTATGCCAACTCGGCTGCATGCAGTAGAGCATTCTCCTGATATGGGCTGTTTTCCCGTGTAGTCAAAGTAGCAAACTGCTGTAAAGCGGCATTTTTGTTGCCTTGCATGTACTGTAGTTCTGCCGCTACATATGCCAGTGAGTCCGCCTTGATGGCAGAAGTCTGTACATGATCCAACGTCTGTACAAAAGCCACATATTCGTTCACCTGATTAGTCTCCACATAACACATTTCCAATCCTTCCAGTGCCGCACGACACTCGTCAGTACCTGGGTATTGCCTTACTACCGCTTTATAGAATGTGATAGCATCGCTGTATTGGTGCTTATTGTAGTAAAGCATAGCTTTCTCAAGCGAAGCCTTGCGAGTCAAGGGGGATTGAGGATAGATTTTTAGCAGACGATCATATGCCTCGATGGCCTTATCGTTGTTCTCACGTTGCAGTTCGGCACGCGCAATCTCATAAATGGCCTGATCGGCATACGGACTCGTGGGGTAAGTTTTTACCAGCTGATTCAGCACGTTCACTTTCTCACCATACCGTTTCTGCAAACCCAATACATAGCCGCGCTGGAAAGTAGCGTAGTCTGCACCCGTTTGGCCCTGCTGAGCGGCCTT
This sequence comes from Paludibacteraceae bacterium, assembly GCA_024399615.1. GTDB lineage: Bacteria > Bacteroidota > Bacteroidia > Bacteroidales > Paludibacteraceae > Colicola. Next base: position 59,448 of record JAKSNQ010000001.1, read on the forward strand.
GGCATAATAGGATTCCGCCTGAGCGAACTGGCGTTGCGAGAAGTAGCAATCACCTATGCGATTGAGAGCATCTGCATAAAGCGCAGGCTGAGTACGCAACTCATCGGCTGCGGCCAGGAACGATTGCTGAGCGGCCGGATAGGCCTTCTTTTGAAAATAAACATATCCTTCTAGGTATTTTGCCTGCACGTAATTCTGGCTGACTGACGCATTGTCTTGCAGCATAAAGCGACCGATGCTTTCCTCTGCCTTGTCATAGTTCCCAAGGCGGAAATAACTCTCTGCACGCAAGTAAAGAGCCTCGGTCAGGTAAGTGCGGTTCTCTTGCGAAACACGCAATAAAGGCGCTGTTGCATTGCTGATGACCTGCTCAAAATAACTATTGGCATCCTGCAGACGGTTCTGTAGGAAATAATCCAAACCTATTTGATAACGCAAGTATTGTTTAGCCTCCAGCAAACGTTGAGTAGGAGGATTGATTTTCTCCAGAGCATCCAGGGCTGCATTGTAATTCTTTGATTGAATCAAAGCATCCGACATCAACGTGTAAATCTCATTGCTGTGTTTAGAGTTCGGATAAGCACTCACAAAGTCACTGAATGCATTTATGCTCTCGCCCAAAGCAGTCGATGACTCATAGGTCGTCAGCGTATAGTTATACATCGCTTCCTCCGTAATCTTAGGCAGGTAGTTCATGCGCATTGCTGCCGCATAGCATTGTTGTGCCTGTTGGATAGCATTCTTGTCATTTTTGGTCTGCAGGTAAGCATTGCCCATATGGTATTGAGCAGACTGGCTCAGCGAATCTTTTCGTTGCTGAGGAACACGCTTCAGGTAAGTGATGGCGCTGGAGTACTGTTGGGTCTGGTAGTAGGACATTCCCAGTAGATAGAGGTCCTCACGAACCATCTGTTTCTTCTCCTCCAATGTCTTTTCCTCATATTGGCGCAACTGCTGGATGGCGGATGCGTACTGCCCACGCTTGTAGTATATCTCACCCATAAGGCGATACAACTCCGACGAATGAGGATTCGCTGGGTCTTCTTCCAGCAAGGCCTTCGACCGACTCATCACCTCATCATATTTCTTCTGAGCATAGTGAATCTGTATGATATAATACGGTGCAATACGACGATAGGCCGAGGTCTGCTCCGCAAACAGAAAATCGGGTAGTGCTTCCTCATAATGTCCTTGCACATACTGGCTGTAAGCATAGTAGTAGCGCGACTGCATGTAGTATGGACTTTCCTCCTTCTGACGCAAACGATGGAACATGTCCGCAGCTTCTTCCGGTTCGTCTAACTGCAAGTGACAGTATCCTTTGTAGAAAATACACATGTCTTCATGCTGGCGAAACAGGTCCTTAAACACGACCTTATTCAGTTCGCGACGCGCTGCCTGATAGCGACCCTTCTCTGTTAGCAATACGCCTTGCATCAGGTGCACCTCGGTAGCATATGGAGTGTATGGGTAGCTACTGATATGTTCTTGAAGCAGCACAAGCGCTTTCTCCTGACGCAATTCAAACGCTTCGGCGGCTTGTGTAAACGCTGTTTCGATAACTGCGACAGACGACGCATTGGGCGTTTCCGCATGCGCCATACCCATAACGAGGCTCATGCCTATCGCTAAAATTCCTATTTTTACGCTATTCATTGTCATATGTTTCTTTCGCACGCGCATCTGCGCATACTTTTCCGCTGCAAAGGTACTAAGAATTTTTGGCATTTGCAAGAAAAATGCAATAATTTTGCCAATAATTTTGCCTGTATGGCTTTTTTTTATTACCTTTGCAAACCAATTTTAGATTTTTGACAGGGTGTTCTGATTTCTATCAAGTAGAAAATAATTTTTCGTGAAACCTGTTTTAAAATACCCATACCATTTTCATCTCATACTGATACTTATGAAACGCATCGCTTGTTTATGTTCAGTGATTCTTATGAGTCTCTTTTCTTTTTCTCTTGAAAACGTCTTATTGAACTCCGAAAAACAAGGAGTGCTATCCCTCCATTGGCGTCTGGTGGCTAACGATATTACGATGGATGGTCAGCGCGGTTTGACCGAAAGCGAACTGACGCTTACCAACTATACCGATCACACTATCACCGCAGATGGCAACTGGCTCATTGGTTACTGCTGGTCGTCCACCCATCCTTTCCATTACGAGGGTGAACAGCTGAGCGAGACAGAGGTGTGTGCCACATATCACACGCTGAAACCAACGGCCGATTTTTTACCACTGGAGCCGGGCCAGTCACGCACTTTCCGACTCTTGCAACATGGAGCTATCATCCGTCAGTCAGCCGGACCCGAAGGTGCATTCTATGTAGCCGGACCGGATGCAAAGCCGATGCCGATACCGGTAACCGGCGAACCATTCACATCACCTGCTCAGTGGACACGCAACAATGGCATAGCCTATGCCGATGGCACATGGCTATACAACTACAACCAACCATACTGCACCTCCCTGACCGATGAGGACTTCCGTTTGCGGCCGCTCCATATCATGCCACAACCCAAACACGTCAACTGCCTCAAGGGAAAAGCCAACCTTGCTGCACCTGTGCGTTATCTACATGACGCCAATCTGCCCGAAGAGGGATATGTCCTCACGTTGCAACCTCGTCAAATCACCGTGACCAGTTCCACTCCCACAGGGCGTTTCTATGCAGAACAAACACTCGAGCGACTGCGCGAGAACAACGAGCCACTCCCGGCTATGACCATAACCGACGCACCCGATCTGCCTCACCGCGGACTGATGCTCGATATCGCTCGCAATTTTACGCCTAAAGAGGAAATCATGCGCATGCTTGACGCCATGGCAGCATACAAAATGAATGTACTCCATTTCCATATCGTCGATGACGAAGCATGGCGTATTGAAATTCCTGATTTACCCGAATTGACCGAAGTGGGCAGTCGTCGTGGTTACACCACCGACGAGAGCCAGTGTCTCTACCCCGCCTATTGTGGCGGTGGCGATGCAGAAGCAGTTACCACAGCCAATGGTTACCTGACACGTGCTGACTATATCGAAATCGTAACACATGCGCAGCAGCACCATATACGTGTCATTCCCGAGATTGAAATGCCGGGGCATGCGCGGGCAGCCATTCGTGCTATGGAAGCACGCTACCATCGTCTCCTGGATACCGACCCTGTTGCAGCCGAAGCCTACCGCCTTATTGACCCAAACGACACTTCGCACTACTCCTCAGCACAATACTACACCGACAATGTGCTCTGCATCGCGCGCCCATCCACCTATCGTTTCGTAGAGAAAATTATCACCGAACTGGCAGCCATGCATCTTGAGGCGGGACAACCCATGCAGGTTGTGCACGTAGGAGGCGACGAAGTTGCCAATGGAGCATGGCTTGGATCGCCCATGTGCCAGGCTTTTATGGCGGAAAAAGGCATGACAGACACACACGAACTTAAAGACTATTTCTTGCAGCAGATACTCGCTTTCCTTCGCCCTATGGGCATCCAATTGGCCGGTTGGGAAGATGTGGTCATGCGCGGTAACGCTGTCAATCCTCGATTTGCAGACGATAGAGTGCTATCATGGTGCTGGAACAGTATTCCCGAGTGGCAAGGCGACGAGAAACCATACCGCTTGGCCAATGCCGGTTATCCTGTAGTCCTCGCATGTGTAGGAAACCTCTATATTGACATGTCTTATACCAATCACCAAGAGGAGCGTGGCCTCCATTGGGGTGGGTACACCGACGAACACAGTACCTTTGATTTCCTGCCATTTGATATCTATCGATCGGTACGATACACTATGCGGAGACAGCCTCGTGATCTTGAGGCATACGCACTATCCAAGGCTCCCGACGTCAACCTCTTGCCCGAAGCGCGAAAAAATATTCATGGCATCAATGGTCAGCTCTTTTCCGAGACCATTCGCAGCACACAGCAACTGGAGGAATATATATTTCCAAAATTGCAAGGACTCGCGGAACGTGGTTGGAACGCGACACCTGTCAGCCTTCTCAACAAAACCCAAAAAACGGATGTCGCTTCTGACAAGAGCCACTGGTTTGAGACCGAACGACTGGTTTTCTCACACCAGCTCTATCGCTACGAACTGCCTCGCCTCAGCCGTTGGGGAATATCTTTCCACCTGCCGCAACCGGGTATTCGCATTGCAGAGGCGAACGTGGAAATCAACAGTCCCATCTCAGGTGCAGATGTACACTATACCACCGACGGCAGTCAACCTACCCTTCTGTCACCACGCTATCAGAAGCCCTTCCCCTATACGCCGGGATGCACCATTCGCGCCACTGTCTATTATCTCAACAAACAAAGCAACACCACCATCCTTATGCCACAAGACTGACCAACATCGGTGCACGAACACTATACCATAAAAAAAGCTTCCCAAAGGATCATTTCCAAAGGGAAGTTTTTTTTTAACTATCAACACTCAGTCTTCCAGATTGAGCAATTGCTGCTGGTCAAGGTGGAGTTGGTTGAAAATACGCAGTTGACGCATCAGCAGCCAAGCGGCCAGGAAAGCAGACAGCGCATCAGAAATAGGCATGCACCACCATACGCCATTCAGGCCCCAAGGTGCACCATGAACCATGATGCTTGGCAGAAACCAGATAAGCGGAACCAGGCACAATACCTGACGCGACAACGAAAGAAATATGGCCTTTTTCGCCATGCCGATAGAGGTGAAAAAGTTGCCTGTCACCATCTGGAAACCTACGCAGAAAAAGACACATACGACTATGCGCATCGCCTGCACCGACAACGCTATCAGCTCGGCGTCGTGGGTGAAAATCTGTACCATCAGTCCCGGACATAACTCACCGACCAAAAAGACCAGAGTGGTGATGGCGGTGGCTGCATAAGCGGTGAGTTTGAACACCCGCATCATGCGGTCATACTGCCGTGCGCCGTAGTTGTAGCCCGCAATAGGTTGCATACCCTGATTCAATCCAAAAACGACCATGCAGAAGACAAATATCATGCGGTTAATGACGCCATACGCCGCGATGGCCATATCTCCGCCAAAGCGCATGAGTTGATTGTTGAGCAGCACGATGACCAGACATTGTGCCATGTGCATGAGAAAAGGCGAAAGACCGATGCTGAAAATATCTCGCACGATAGGCCAATCGAAATGCCACATGCTTCGCTGAAAATGCAGCACTTCGTGGGGGCGGTTGAAGACCACTATTTGCCATAACACAGCTGCACATTGGGATAGCACGGTGGCCAATGCGGCACCGCGCACACCCATGTCAAGCGCGAAAATGAAAATAGGGTCCAATACGATATTGAGCAGTACAGCAAAGATGGTCGTGGACATGGCCATATACGGGTGGCCGGCCGACCGCAATACGTTGTTTAGGCCAAAATAAATATGTGTTGGTACATTGCCTATCAGGATGATGAGCATGTAGTCACGGGCCAGTGGCAGCGACTGATCAGAGGCACCGAATGCACGCAAGATCGGGTTGAGAAAAGCGATACCTATTACCATCACCAGTACCGACAAAACAATGTTGAGCATCATCACATTGCCCAACACTTTCTGTGCTGACTGATAGTTACGCTCACCCAACTTGATAGCCACCAGTGCTCCTGCACCCACGCCCACCAGCGAACCGAAGGCGGCACAGATATCCATAAATGGCTTCGCAATTGTCAAACCCGACAACGCCATCGCACCCACACCGTGACCTATGAAAATAGAGTCAACGATGTTGTAGAGCGAAGTAGCGGTCATGGCTACAATTGCGGGTAGCGCATATTTGACCAAGAGCACACGAATGCGCTCCGTTCCTAATTCTGTATGACTGGACATTATAAACGCTTAGCTATCTGATGATAATACTCGGCAGCCGGGTGACCTGCTTGCAGAGCAATAGGTTCGCCCTCGTCACCCGCCTCGCGAATCGACTGTACCAATGGTATCTGACCCAACAATGGTATCTGTATCTCTTCGGCCAACTGAGCACCGCCGTCTTTTCCGAAAATATAGTAGCGGTTGTTGGGCAGTTCTGCAGGTGTGAACCATGCCATATTCTCCACGATACCTAACACCGGCACATTGATCTTCTCGTTCTGAAACATGTCCACGCCCTTGCGTGCATCGGCCAAAGCCACCGGCTGTGGCGTTGTTACCACAATGGCACCCGTCAACTGCAAGGCCTGCACGATGGTCAGGTGGATATCCGACGTACCGGGAGGCAGGTCTATGAGAAAATAGTCCAACTCGCCCCAGTAACCATCGTTGATCAACTGCTTAAGGGCATTGCTGGCCATACCGCCACGCCATACGATAGCCTTGTCTGCACCTACAAAAAAGCCTATCGACAGCATCTTCACGCCATATTTCTCCACGGGTAAGATCATATCGCGACCATTGACGGGTTCGCCCTCCGGACGATAGTCTTCACAACGGAACATCTTCGGTTGCGAAGGGCCATGTATGTCGGCATCCAGCAGACCTACGCGATAGCCCTGAGCCGCAAGGGCTACTGCCAGATTGGCGGCCACCGTCGATTTGCCTACACCTCCCTTGCCCGAAGAGATGGCTATGATGTGATGGAAGAGGTTGGGCGATTGCCACGTCTCCTCGCTGCACGTTGCCGTCGGTAGTTTCGTATGAATAGTCACTTCCGCATTGGGCTCTACGTACGTCTTGATAGCAGCCTCGGCGGCGCGTATGAGCGACTTCATAAAGGGATCATTGTCTTTCTGAAAAATCAGCGAAAAAGACACCATAAAACCCTGGATGCGGATGTCATCCTCTACCATGCCGCTACTCACTATATCTTTACCCGTACCCGGATAGCGCACTTGTCGAAGTGCATCGATGATTTCTTGTGGATTCATAACTTATCGTTGATGAATATCGAGTTGTGGGAAAGGTATCTCGATATGATTGGTATTCAGTGTATTATAGATTGTTTCCTTGATAATGCCCACCGCCTGATTACGGTTATTGACATCGACCCAGGCCATCACTTTCAGGTCCACACTCGAGTCGCCAAAATTTTCAAAACGAACGTCCAATTCGCTCTTGCGAGCAATGGCATCCAGTTGACTCAGAGTCTCCATCAGGCATTCACGAACATGCTGCACATCCGTACCATATGCCACCGAGAAAGGGAAGACCCGATACTCGTACCTGCCCTTACGAGTCAGGTTGTTGACATTCTTGCTGACCAACTGACTGTTAAGAATAGCTATCTCCGAACCGTCCCAAGTCTGGATGGTGGTAATCTGGTAGCTGATATTGATAACATTACCACGCACACCATCGCACTCTATCAGGTCGTTGATATGGATGCGACCCAGCATCAGCGAGATGCCATAAAACAGGTTCTCAAGCGTATCTTTCATCGCAAAACCAACACCCGTCGACAGGCCACCGGTTACCACCATTATCCACGTACTGCCCATTTTCAGGCTCATCATGGACGAGACAATGAAGGTACCCCAGACCAGGATGGATACACCATTCTTACCTATCACCACCGCACCCGCACCGTTGTCATGATGACCGTCCAGGAAATGCTTGCGAAGCAACTCGCCCGCGATATAGGTGATATAGCGGCAACAGAAAAAACCGACGGTTATTGCCATCAGCGTCCACAACGACACTTCGATCACGTCCGGTACGGATATAAACGGAGTCTTCATTTGCGGATAGATATAGTCGCCCAGGTCAAAGATGTCTGAAGCCCAGGCTATTGACCATAGGATGGAGATAACGTAGAAAACAGGTACCAGCAGCCGAGTTACAAACTCCAGCAGCCAGTTATTTTTCAGTTGGTTACGGCCGTGACTCTGGTTTTCTTTCTCCTTGCGTTCACACACATCTTTGACGCACGAGAAGAGCAGCATCGAAACCATCTGCAGCGTCCACAGCATCACCAACATCAAGCTGAACATCGACAATCCGAACAGCGAAAGCGTCAGCACCACTGCCATCACCACGAACGTAACCCAACCCAATATCTTGTCACTCTTGGGCAAACAACGTACGTGATACAACGCCAACCATTGCCATATCGTACCGGCCAATGCCAGCACAGGGAAAAGAATCGAGATGAGCGACACCGGCAGGAAGATCGTACGAATAATGATCACCATGAAACACAATGCCATCATCGGTGCATACACGCGTAGGCTGCCATGCGTCGCCTTAAAATCATACCGACGCATCAGGCCCAATGTGAGCAGCACCAGTACTGCTGCATACTGATACAGAAGCGTGGACGCCATGCGGATAAAATGGTGATCCACAGCAAAATGCATAACCAGACTGAACAGACAGAATGCCACCTCTGCCACCAACATAACGGCGTAAAGTGGAGAACGGAAAGCGTCAGCAAGGCGCTGCTTCCGACGAATGAAAAAGCGGTTGAGCAACAAACCGAGGCCCAGGGCCAACAAAGCATACAGGAGAATGCCCGAGAAGATAATCAGGATATTCTTCAGGTCCCACTGCGAACGTACTGCGTTGTCAAACGAATATTTGGCATTCACCTGATTGCGCAATTGAACCATATGCTCCGGCAGATGCATCAACAGACAACCCACGCTCGTAGTTGGTTGATAAACAACTTTCTCCAGCACCTCGTTGTAGTGGGCCGAGGCACAACTGTCCAACAACAAAATCTGCTGTTCCACATTTTCGTACGCAATCTTTTGTTCCAGCAGGTGGTCCTGCCCCAACTGCAGTTGATCATGTATCTGGCGCGAGAAAATATAGCAACGCTCGATATCGGGCATGTGGGTCGAATCTGCGCGCTGACGCAGTTCGTCCAGTTTTTCTGTCAGGCGCTGATACCGTTGCAGTTCGAGCATCTGACCTTGTGCTATCGAATCAAAGGGGAAATGGGCATCGTAAAACGCAACTCGCAGGTCCCACGCCTGACGGCAGGCATACGATATGTCGAACACAAAATCCTCCTGTTGACTATACACCATCAGGGAGATTTGGTCGGCCTCTTCGCCAAAAACAGCCAACTGACGACTGATGTCCTCGGCCAACTCATGGTCATGTCTGCGCGCTTGACGCACATCGGCATAATAGGACTGCAGCTCAGTTTCCAGCACACGAAGCGTCTGCTGCAGGTTTTTCTCCTTCAGCACAGCTTGCGAGGGTAACACACTGGCTACTGCCGTAAAAAATACAATGATGGTTCTTACTATTCTATTCATTGGGAGTATTATAGTTTCGCCCATACGAGCGATAAGTATCAAACTCTATCTCCACATCCGGCTCCACAAAAGTAAGCGTTTTGGGCAGAGCGAACTGCAGGTACTTGATGGTCAGACCACGGTCTAACCACTGCTTCTCGTAATGGGTACGGATGTCGAGGTTGATAGGGGCATCTGCCTCACTATACAAGTCATCGGTATGGAATATCGGCTGCAACTGATTGGCTTTCAGCATCTCACAGGTGTAGGTGTACAGAAAATGCGAATCGGTCTTCAGGTGAACGAGCCCACCGTCAGGCATAATCAACTGATAACGATACATGAAATAGGACGAGGTCAGGCGTTTCGTCGCTTTCTTCATTTGCGGATCCGAGAAGGTCAGCCATATCTCTGCCACTTCGTTCTCCGCGAAAAACTGCGGTATCATCTCGATGTTTGTTCTTAGAAAAGCTGCATTATGCAGTCCCTGCTGGGCTGCCTGCTTCGCGCCTGCCCACATGCGGGCACCCTTGATGTCCACACCTATGAAGTTCTTGTCGGGATAGCGTTCGGCCAAACCTACCGTATATTCGCCGCGGCCACAACCCAACTCCAGCACGATCGGGTTAGCGTTACCGAAAACCTCGTGCCAGCGACCCGCAAACTGCGGCAACTTGGTGTCGGACAAGCGGCGGAAATCTTTCTCTTCGATATCATTGGCGCTCAGTTGGAAGACATTGGGTAGCGCTTCCATCTCAGCAAATTTGCGGAGTTTATTCTTTCCCATAGTTTTGTTTCTTTGGATGTTAATCTTTTGGTCCACGACCCCCTGCGACCTAAGACATTTGTCTTGGGTCCGGTCCTACTCCTGAGTGACGATCAGGCCTATATCAGAGACACCTCTCAGCGACTGCTGACGCATCCCATGCTTCACCCTCACACGATACTCGCCCGAGTGGGGGAAACGGTAGCCCTGTCGATAGAGCATCGGCATCTCTTTGCGGTTGCCAAAGCCGTTGCCCAACCACTGACCACGTTGATTGGCCAGGTAGAACTCCAGCGTGTCGCTCTTCACTACCTCCTCGCCCTCATACAACTCCGTGAACAGCCATATATTCTGGTACGGATACGTCTCAAAATGGCGAACACTCAGCACCAACTGATAGGGCGAAATGGTGTCATTGGCGCTGAAGGTGAAGTCCACCACACTGTCAGCTTCCCACCCGCTGATGGGTAGCGCCTCATAGTGCGAATAGAGTTCCCCACGCTGGCAACTAATGCTGCTGAATGCCACCATCGCGATGGCGATTATGCGAATGATGTGATTCATTGTTACGTCTGTTATTATGTTCCCCTCGCTCACCGCGGTCGGATCGGTCGGTGCGCTCAAAGCGCTCATTCTTGGTGTTATAGTCCCCTTTCTCCACACGCTCCTGACGGTCACCACGACGGTCGTTGCGCGAACCGCGATTATGGTCGTTATGGCCTCCGCGGCCACCTTTCTTGCGCTTGTCAAAGCGACTGATGTCATCGTCTTGCGAACCACTCTGATAGCCAATCTCCACCACCTCTGCAGTCGTCTGCTTGCCTCCTAAACTCAGCGGTTTCTCGCCACGCTCGTTCATCTCGATGATCGCCTTCGCCTGTTCGGGGGTCAACACCTGCAGGTTGGCTGGGATGCGCGGATCGGTCGAATAGGTGATATGGCCTGCCAGCGGATCGGCCGAGAAATAGAAGTAATCGCAGTCTTTGGTATGGAGCACAACCTCGCGTGAAGGCAACTTGGCCGTAGCCTCCTCATAGACGTCAACCTCGTAGTTGAGGCAACATTTGAGCTTGGCACACTGGCCTGCCAGTTTCTGAGGATTGAGCGATATGTTCTGAAGACGAGCGGCACCAGTACCTACCGAATGGAAATTGGTCATCCATGTCGAGCAGCACAATTCGCGGCCACACGGACCCGTACCACCGATGCGGCCTGCTTCCTGACGAGCACCAATCTGCTTCATCTCGATGCGAACGCGGAACTGCTCGGCATACACCTTGATCAACTGACGGAAATCGACACGACCATCTGCGATGTAGTAAAAAATAGCTTTCGCACCATCGCCCTGATACTCCACGTCACCTATCTTCATCTCCAGACCCAACGACTTGGCCAACTGGCGCGCCTTGATCATCGTGTCCTGCTCCTTCGCCTTCGCCTCCTCTCGGCGATCCAGGTCCTGCTGGGTGGCCAGACGATATACCGACCGAATCTCATAGCGACTCAGGTCAATGCGATATTTGGCCATCTGTTTCTTGACCAGCGCACCCGTCAGGGTCACCTCGCCGATGTCATGACCGGGGTTCGCATCCACGGCCACCATATCACCCTTGCGCAACGGCAAGTGGTTGGTGTTGGCATAGTAGCCCTTTCGTGTATTCTTGAACTGCACCTCCACCAGGTCGGTTTGCGACAGGTTCTCCGGAATGTCGCACAACCAGTCTGTCACCGGCAACATATGTGCAGAGTTGCGGCGAAAACCCTCATAGGTGAGGTTGCCGGAACCATTATTGAGTGAAAAATCTTCCATACGTATATAATGTTTCATCTGCGCTGACGCAGACCATATGTGATACCTGAGCAGCAGAAAATCATTTGATGAGAACTATCATCTGCAGACACAGGTCAAAAAATATCATTTTCGGGTTTCCGTTCTGCTCGATCTGTCGCTGTGCCAACGACAACTGCTCGGTCAGACGTTCCACGTTGCTGCTATTGATAAATCGGGCAAAATTCACCGAGAACTGACGCTCAGCACGCGTCTGATAAACCAAGGTGGCATCGTCGGCCGACTGAACAAAATTGGTGATATAGTTCTCACGCACCTGCCCCTGAGCATATTCTAAGAATGCCTTCTGTTTCTCACGACCGATGCCGGCCATCTCTGTGCTCCAACTGCGCAAGTCCAGCAGACTGTCGTAGGCCTGCTTATGACCCACCAACCATGCATTACGCATCAGCGACACAAACCATGCAAAAAACTGCTGTTGCTGCTCGTTCATCTGCATCTGCTTCAGCGCCGTGAGGTAACTGCCGTTGGCCATGTGCGCATAGTCCAAAGCGTCCGACACGTTCAGTTCATCATTCTGTTCGCGCAGCGCTGCCGTAATCTCATCCTCGCTCAGTCGCTCGAAAGCGACAGTCTGAACGCGCGACAAAATCGTGGACAACAGTTTCTGAGGCTCGTTACTCACCAGGATAAACACCGTCTGAGTAGGAGGTTCCTCGATGATTTTCAGCAACTTGTTGGCACACGACTCGTTCATCTTCTCGGGCAACCAGATGATCATCACCTTGTACCCTCCGCCAAACGACTTGAGCGACAACTTACGGATGATCTCGCTCGACTCGCGGTCAAAGATAGTGCCCTGCTTGTTCGCCACACCCATCGTATCATACCAGTCATCCAGGTCGAAATAGCGTTTCTCCACGAGCAACTGACGCCACTCCTTGCCATAATCGTCACATACCACCTCGCGAGCACCGTCGGGTTTCACTATCGGATAAACGAAATGCAGGTCGGGGTGCTGCAGCTTGGCATACTGCAGGCACGACGGACAACAGCCGCACGAGTCACTCTCGCTACGATTCGGACATGCCACATACTGCGCAAAAGCCAGCGCCATCTGCAACTTACCCACGCCAGGCTGACCCGTAAACAGCATAGCATGAGGGATGCGACCGCCATTCACGGCGTTCGTCAACCGTTGTTTCACTCCGGTCTGCCCTATGATGTCCTTAAAAAGCATGGCGTTCAAGCGGTAGTCTGATGCATGTTTACACCCATCACGAACAGATATTGCACCTGCGCACGACGGCATAATACACCAATTTGGGCGCAAAGTTACGAAAAATTGTTGAATTTTGAAAATTATTGCACGAAAAAGTACATTATTTATATAAAAAACTTGCGTATGTGAGAAAAAAATACTACCTTTGCAGCCGCTTTTCGAGAAAAAGCACAGTTAACAGTCCAATTTTGGGCATCATTTTAACAAATTAAAATTGTACCGTAATGGCAACAAAGATTCGTTTGGCTCGTCATGGTCATAAAGACTATGCTTACTACCACATCGTAGTAGCTGACAGCCGTGCGCCACGTGATGGCAAGTTTATCGAACGTATTGGTTCTTACAACCCTAACACCAACCCTGCTACCGTTGATCTCAACTTCGAGCGCGCTATGTACTGGATTGGAGTAGGTGCACAACCAACTGACACTGCTAAGAACATCCTCTCTGGCGAGGGCGTACTTCTCATGAAGCACCTCCTCGGTGGTGTAAAGAAGGGTGCTTTTGATCAGGCTGAGGCTGAAAAGCGTTTCTCTGCTTGGAAAGCACAGAAGGATGCTAAGAACGGCAAGATCTCTGCTGCTGAGGCTGAGAAGAAACTGGCTGCTGCTAAGGCTCTCCTCGCTCAGGAAGTAGAGCAGAACAAGGTTCAGGCTGAGAAGGTTGCTGAGAAGCGCAAGGCTGCTGCTGAGGCATTGGCTGCTGCCGCTCTCGAGGCTGCTAAGGAGGCTGAAGCTGCTGAGGCTCCTGCAGAAGAGGCTGCTGAATAATCAGTCTTACGTCAGTAGGGTGGCGCGAACCACCTCGTATAAAAAGTCCGGAATCATCATGGTTCCGGGCTTTTTTTTACAAAAAAACGGCTCTTTTTTGCTCATGTCAAAAAAAAGTAGTATCTTTGCATGCTTTTTATGGCTGAGATCGAGAACATAGGTAAGCGCGATGTGCTGTGGAGCTATGCGGCAACGGCCTTCACTATCGGTGCGGGTCTGCTGCTGTTGCCATTCATGCTCAACCGCATGTCCTCCGAGACTATCGGCATCTGGTCGCTCTATCAGACGGTCATCATGCTCGTCATCATGCTCGATTTCGGCTTCCGACCCACTTTCGCACGAAACGTGAGTTACATACTCTCCGGCGTGCGACAGCTGAAAGCTGAAGGAATAGCGCGCGACGAAGACCTCTTGGACCACGTCGATTATGCCCTGCTCAAAGGCGCCCTGTTGGCTATGCGGCGGTTCTATCGGTGGCTGGCCATGGGCGTGTTTGCGATGCTTGCCACGATTGGCACACTCTATTTCCGGCACGTTTTTGCCGACTATCCCGGCAATCAAACAGACGCATGGATATCATGGGTGCTGCTGATAGCAGGTTGCACCTGGGATTTGTACACCTACTACTACGACGCCCTACTGACCGGCAAAGGCTACATCAGGCAACAACAGCAAATCACCATCATCGGACAAGGGCTCTATGTACTGCTCGCTATTGCGCTGATCTTCATGGGTGGAGGGCTGTCGGCTGTCGTAGCGGCACGACTGGTGAGCACCATCGTTCGGCGGTACATGGCGCGCAAGACCTTTTTTACCCAACCGATGCTGGCGTTGTTGGCCAACAACGCAGCAGCCGATACCCGGCAGGTCATGACCTCCATCACGCCCAATGCCATCAAACTGGGACTCGTTTCTCTGGGCGGATTCGTCATCACCCGATCGGCTACCCTGTTGGGAGGTTTGCTGATGCCGCTGGATACCATAGCCAGCCTGGGCATCACCATGCAGGTGGTGGACATCATCGCACGATGCGCGCAGGTATATGCGCAATCCTATATGCCAAAGGTCGCACAATACAGAGTGGAGCAAAACAAACCGCAACTACGCCACCTCTACACCCTTTCCACGATGGCATTGGTGGGCGTTTTTGTCGCAGGAGGATGCGCATTTGTGCTGCTGGGAAACTGGGCGTTGGACCTCATCCATAGCCAGACACACTTCCTCGCTACACCTATGTTGTTGGCCATTCTGGGAATACAACTGCTGGAGCAGAACCACTCGTTATCAGCCTTGTTTATCGCAGCTGACAACACGATACCATTCTTCATTCCTTCTCTGCTGAGCGCAGCAGGAACGCTGATTCTGCTTTTTGTCTTCATGTACGGTTTCCCTCAGATGGGGATATGGGGACTGATCCTGGCGCCCGGCATCGCCCAACTGTGCTACCAGAATTGGAAATGGCCATCGGTCATCCTCCGCGAGTTGTACCTGTAAACTAAAAAACAAATTGTAAATTGTCAAATAGTAAATAGTCAAATTGTCATACACAACGCATGTTAATTAGGGCTCTGCCCGTTAATTGTTAATTGTTAATTAGGGCTCCGCCCGTTAATTGTCAAATAGTAAAATAGTCAAATTGTCAAATAGATTATGCAAGACATC
>JAKSNQ010000010.1 GCA_024399615.1 Paludibacteraceae bacterium
TGAAGACGGCTTCAAGACCCGATGAAAATCAATGGGGAAAATAACCAGAATCGCACCTACTGTTTTGTTGTGAAATCAATAGCGCTTTTCGCCCAATATTTTGAGTCCGTCCTCGACGATACGGATATGCAGTTCAGTTCCCATCTCTACCGGATCTCCGTCCAAGTGGAATGGGCTGGCCGTTTCGCGGATGAGGGTGATTTCCTTGGTCTTGAGTGTGGTGATATATGTGCTGTCGTCGATAGTCTTGGTGAAGAGGCGCAATGCGAGTGCCGGTGCAATCAGCATGGGGAACTTGCTGGCAACGGCGATGTCCATTTTTCCATCCTGATTGCTGGCTTTCGGTGCGATTTGTGCCGCATTACCCCACTGGTTGCAGTTGGCGAACGTAATGAGGAATGCATCGGTTTCGATGTCAATACCCTCGCCGATAAGATGATAGTGCTCAGGTTGATACGAGAAGACGTCCTTGATAATTTGCTGTACGTAGGTAGTGAGCCCGCGCTTGCCCGCCTTGTGAAACTCCTCGCTGATGACAGCATCAAAACCCGTGCCACATGTGACAAAGAAAGGTTTGTCATTGACCATTCCGTAGTCGGCCGTGAGTTGCTCAACGTTGTTGAGTGCTTCGATGGCAGTAGGGATGCGAAGTGAAATGCCCATATGTCGAGCGAATCCGTTTCCGCTGCCGATAGGAATGATACCGAGAGCCGTAGATGTGCCTACGAGTCCGCTGGCAACTTCGTTGACAGTGCCATCCCCTCCGACGGCAACCACGGCGAAAAAGCCCATGGCGGCATATTGCTTGGCCAGCTCGGTGGCATGACCTTTATACTCGGTGAACACAATGTCAGTTGTCCACTGTTCTTTGTCAATCAGTTTATCGATGAGTTTCGGTATGCGACGCTTGTTTTGCGTGCCCGAAATGGGGTTGATGATGAATGCTAAATTTTTCATTTGTGCTGATGTGTTTGCTTTTTAGCAAAACGGACTGCAAAGTTACGAAAAAAAAATGATATGTGCAAATATTTTGACCGAATTATGTTGAGTTGGGCCAAAATAGGTCAGAAGGTGAACTTGAGAATGGCCTGCATGCGGTGGTTGATAATCCAATGCAGGTCGGTGTTGGCGAGCAGATGATTGTCGAGTTCAAGCTTGTTGCCATATTGTGCAGCCGTAAGACTGTATTCGATTCCGAGTTGCAATTTCCCCCAATTGTAAACGATGGCAGGTTCGAGGCGGCCGAGTCGGCGCAGATGTGGTACGTCAAGTGCGTAGAAAATGCTTGTAGGTTCGACTTGATCGCGTGTGCCAAGATTCTGGCTATACCCCAGGAATAGCATGCCCTGGAGTTTCTTTCCGGCTTGTAATGATAACCAACTGGTGGAAGTACGAATTGGAACATAGTCGCTGCTGCCGTCCGGGTAGCATGTCGTTTGAATGTACCCACTCAGTATGCTGGTTTGTTCGGCAGCATTGCCATAATATGACATGGCCTGCAGGAGGAGTGTTTGATGCTGATATTTGAGATAGATATATGGTGTGATGGTGGTAAGTCTGTCGCGCACCTTGACTTTGACCCCTTGTGCATCAAGATTTGTGATGCGAGGTTTGATACTGAGCAGATTGGCGCCAACGTTGATTGTGAATCCATGTGCTTGCGCGTTCATTGCGAGGAAACATTCGGGTACGCAACCTTGCAGTTGGTACTTGGCAGACTTGCCTTCCGGTCCAGTGTTAGTATACTGCATTTGCCATATCGTGGCAGCGGTGAGCGTGAAAAAATTACCCAACTGTGCATCCATTCTGATTTGTGGTGAACGATTGTTGACGTGGAATGGTGTACCGGGTTCTGTAGCGATGACGGAAGGGGTGCCGATATTCATGGGATGAAAGGCCTGTCCGACGAGAAGTGATATGTTAGCGCGTGGTGCCGTGTCGTTTTTTGACATGGGCAAATCCTTCCAGTCGAATCGTATGTGAGCATGCCTCAAACGCATTTGTGCCGTGCCGCTTCCGTTGGTGACTCCTAATCCAAAATCTGCTTCCAATCTGGTGCTGATGTGGGTATTGCCAAATTGGTATCCAATCCAATTCATGCCGATACGGCTGGTGAGTGAGAGGAGCGAAAGATGCCACTGCCGGTTGAGGTCGTCGCCGTATTCGTTGAGTTCCCTGTCGAGAGGCAGGTTGTAGAATGTGCCCCCGAGAGCAGTCTGACTGGCACGTGAATCGCAAATCAGGTTGCTGCGTACAAAGCCGTAGAACTTGATTTGTCCTGCGTTTATCTCGCGTGCGGAAACTTTTTGCTTTTTCGCTTGAATATAACTATCACATTCGCTGTCTTCGGCGGGTCGTGTCAATGTCTGCGCTGCAAGGTGGGGTGTGCACCAGCCGAACAACGTTATCAAGGCGAAAAAGAGGTATATGAATTGGGGATGTTTCATAGAGGTAACACAATTTGTACGAATTTCCTGCAAAGGTACTATTTTTTTCTGAAACAGGCAATAGTTATGTATGTTTTATTACATAAAAAAGTTTTTACGCGATAAAATATAACAAAAATGGAAGAAAAAAGCAAGAATGCTTGCATGTATGAAAAAAAAGCAGTACTTTTGTAGTCCCAATAACGATCTTTTCGATGTGCAGAATACTCCTTACTACTATTAAGACGGAGAGATATCTGACAACTGCTAAAATAAAACTAACAATTCTGATAATGAAACGCACAATCTTATTTGCAGCCATGCTGTGCTGGGTAATGACAGCTTGCTGCGCCTGTCCCGAAACATCTTCCAAGTCAACAACAGTTCGTACGGGCATAGAAGTGCTGCGTGATCGTCATTTTGACGTGCTGCAAGGCAAGCGTGTAGGTTTAGTGACCAATCCAACGGGTGTAGATTCGCATTTGAAATCTACAGTGGATATCTTTTTTGAGGCCCCAGAGGTGAATCTGGTTGCACTTTATGGTCCGGAACATGGCGTTCGTGGCAACGTACATGCTGGTGATCATGTGGGCAATGAGGTGGATAGTAAAACGGGCGTGACGATGTACTCGCTGTATGGTTCGACACGCAAACCGACAGCCGAAATGTTGGCTGATGTAGATGTGCTGGTATATGACATACAAGATAATGGTTGCCGCAGTTACACGTATATTTCTACGTTGGGAATGCTGTTGGAAGCATGTGCCGAATATGATAAAGAGCTGATCATCTTAGACCGACCAAACCCATTGGGTGGTCGCAAAATAGAAGGCTGTTTGGCCGAAGATGGTTACATCTCGTTTGTATCGCAGTTCAAGATTCCTTATCTATATGCGCAGACCCCTGGCGAATTGGCTTTGATGCTTAATGCAGAGGCTGACAGCGCAAATGCCGTTTCCGGAAAGGGTGTGGCGAAAGATGGCGCATTGTCCAAACCCGTGAAACTGACAGTCATACCTATGGAAGGTTGGACTCGTGATATGAAATGGGAAGACACCGGCCTGGAGTGGGTAGTGGCTTCGCCTCATGTGCAGACGGGTCATACAGCCTATTTCTATCCGCAAACGGGTATATTGGGTGAGTTTGGATTTTATAATATCGGCGTGGGTTACACGTTGCCATTTGAATTGATAGGTGCGAGTTGGATTGATGCAGATGAGTTTGCTGCGGCGATGAATGATTTGCATTTACCAGGTCTTGTTTTCCGCCCGATTCATTATAAACCCTTTTATTCAGTGGGTAAAGGCGAGCAGTTGCAAGGCGTGCAAATCCACTTGATGGACTTTGATGCAGCTCATTTGTCTTCGGTTCAGTTTTATGTATTGGAGGTGCTCAATCGTCTATATCCGGATCATGTCTTCTTTGAGGAATGTGACAAGGGCCGTTTCCGTATGTTTGACATCGTGTGTGGAACTGGTTTCGTGCGTGACACATTCTCAAAAAGCTATACATGGGAATCGCTTCGAGAGTATTGGAACAAGGATGTGGAGTCTTACCGCGAGCGTTCTTCGCAGTATTATTTATATAAATAGAGGTATAACCTGAGTTTATAAAGTCATGATTCATTCTCGCTATATCGAGCGCGTAGCGTGGGGAACAGATGCGGGTTTCTATCGCTATATCCCCGAAAAAGTGTATCATCCTGCTAACGAGACGGCGATGCAGCAGCTGATACGCCGTGTGGATGCGCTGAACTTATCATTGACGTTTCGTGCCGCCGGAACCTCTTTGTCTGGTCAGGCATGTGGCGACAAACTGCTGGCGGTGGTTGGCAAGAAATGGGAGGGCTATCGCCTGAATGGTGATGGTAGTGTGATTACGTTGCAACCGGGTATCATCGGTCAGCATGTGAATGAGATTCTTCGTCCGTATGGCAGGTATTTCACTCCGGACCCAGCGTCGATTCGCTCGGCAATGGTGGGCGGAATAGTAATGAACAATGCCTCGGGAATGTGCTGTGGAACGCATGCGAACTCATATCGTATGCTGGAGTCAGTACGCATGATTTTGGCAGATGGAACGATATTGGACACGGGATCGGAGCGTTCGAAAGAGTCGTTTCGCAAAACACATCCACAATTTGTGGAGCGCATCGAAGAATTGCGTGCACGAACGATGGCGAACCCGGAGTTGGTGGCGCTGATTCGCAAAAAATATTCGATAAAGAACGTGACGGGACTAACTATCCTGCCTTTTGTTGAATATACAGATCCGTTCGATATTATTGCTCACCTGCTGGTTGGTTCGGAAGGCACGCTGGCCTTTTTGTCGACAGTGACGATGCGAACAGGCAAGATACAACCCCATTCAGCTTCTGCGCTGGTGCTTTTCCCCACAACAGAGTCGGCTTGTCGGTTCGTGATAGAGATTAAACAGACGGGTTTGGCTTCTGCGGTAGAATATTTTGACCGCCTGTCGATGCGTGTTGTCGAGAACGATTTCCCAGAATTGAAGGATTTGCCGGATGATGCCGGTGCAGAATTGGTTCGTATAGATGCAGATAGTGCAGAGGAACTGGCGGACAAGATTGCTCGGGTAGAGGCCGTACTGAGTCATTATCAGTTATCGCAGCCTGCAGCATTTACACAAGATGTGGCGAAAGTAAACCAATATTGGGCGATGCGCTCGGGCATTTTCCCCGCCGTGGGTGGTACGCGTCCGTTAGGTACGACCTGTCTAATCGAAGATATTGCCTTCCCAATTGAGCACCTTGCGGATGCAACGTTAGACTTGCAGCGTCTGTTTCGCGAACACAACTATCCCGATGCCGTCATCTACGGCCATGCATTGGAGGGAAATTATCATTTTATACTCAATCAGCGTTTTGACAGCGACGAAGCCGTGCGTCAGTATGACCGCATGATGCATGCTGTGATAGATTTGGTTTTGGATAAATATCATGGTTCGCTAAAAGCGGAGCATGGTACTGGTCGCAACATGGCTCCCTTTGTGCGTCGCGAGTGGGGAGATGATGCATATCAATTGATGCGTGATGTAAAGGCGTTGTTTGATCCTCATAATCGATTCAATCCCGGTGTCATTTTCTGTGAAGACGAAACATCGTATATCTCGCATATCAAACCGATGCCTCAGGTTGACCCATTGGTGGATCGTTGTATCGAATGTGGTTTTTGTGAGGTCAATTGCGTTAGTTGTGGATATACCGATGGCGACCATGCGATGGCATTGTCCTCTCGTCAACGTATTGTTGTTCAGCGTGAGATGGCGCGTTTGCGAGAGTTAATCAAGAATGCCGCCTTGTATGAGAAAGAGGATGTTGAATCGTATCGCATGCGTTTGTCCAGTTTGGAACGAGATTATCATCGTATGGGTAATGCGCTATGCGCAGGTGACGGCTTATGCGCCACTTCGTGTCCGCTGCATATCAATACGGGTGAGTTCATTCACCAGTTGCGCGAACGGGAAATGTCCTCTTTTGGCAGAGGTGTATCGCGTGCGGTAGGCAACCATTTTGGTGTTGTGGCTGATGGCATGAGGCCAATCTTAAGTTTGGCGCACATGGGTCATGTTATCCTTGGCGAGAACCTGATGCAGTCCGCTTGCGATGCGTTGCACTATGCGGGTGTCCCTCTATGGACGCCGGCTATGCCGATGGCTGTTCGTGCTCGACAATTGCGTGCTGCAAAGCGCAAGGGTATGCTGCAAAGTCGGAGAGTGGTTTATTTCCCATCGTGTATCAATCAGCGCATGGGCCTCAATCAGCAGGATAAGAAAGAACAAGGCCTCACCCAACCACTGATCAACGATATGACAGAGTTGCTCAACAAGGCAGGTTATGAGGTAATTTTCCCTGAGGGAATGCGTCAATTATGCTGCGGCACCATATGGGAGTCGAAAGGTGATTCGGTGATGGCAGATCAAAAATCGGAAGAACTGAAGCATGCACTATTGTTGGCGACGAATGGTGGCGAATACCCTGTGGTTTGTGATCAGTCCCCCTGTTTGTACCGCATGCGCAAGACGATGGCCGATACGCCACTACGCCTGTATGAGCCTGCCGAGTTCATTGACCAGTTTGTGATGGAGCATCTTTTGATCACCCCTATGCCAGCGACGGTGGCGGTACACTACACCTGTTCAACTCGCAAGATGAAACTATGTGATACATTGCTTCGTATTACGCGTCAGTGTGCCGAGCATGTTATCGAACCGGAAGGGATAGGTTGCTGTGGTTTCGCAGGAGATAAGGGATTCACTCATCCCGAACTGAACCGCTGGGCGTTACGTAAACTGCGTGACCAGATCGAGGCGAACCACGTCACTATGGGTGTGAGCAACTCGCGCACATGCGAGATAGGTTTGTGCTTCCATTCGGGTGTGTCGTATGTTAATGTGGCTACATTGGTGAATATGGTCAGTCAGCCCAAGAAATAAGCTTCACTCTACTAATCTTCAATATATTCTTCCGTTGTTCTCAATAAGATAACACAGAAAACGCTTCCATTTTTATCCATGGCCAATCAGGAAATCGAACATAAGTATTTAGTGTCTTCGGAGGCATATCGTTCGAAGGCAACGCAGGTGAAACATATCCGTCAGGGTTATCTGTGTATTGACCCAGAACACACGGTTCGTATTCGTCTGACTGAAGTGTATGAGGGACAGAGCGCTCCGGTAGTAAAGGCATATATGACAGTGAAAGCTAAGGCAAAAGCGGGAAGTATAGCGCGTTTTGAATGGGAAAAAGAACTGAGTCGAGACGATTTCGAAGCATTGTTCCCTCATTGCTTACCTGGCGTTATAGAAAAGAACCGTTTTATAGTGCCTTTTACTACGGCCGAAGGCTTGGAGTTAAAAGTGGAGGTGGACGAATTTCATGGTTTGAATGAAGGATTGGTATTGGGGGAAATAGAGTTGCCAATGGAGACAACCGTTTTTGAGAAACCTGATTTTTTGGGCGATGATGTGACCGGTGATATGAGATATTACAATTCGTACCTCATCCAGCGCCCATATATCACATGGTAAATGAATGCATATGCATCGTTGCTTTTTTTTCGATATGGATGGTGTACTGTTCGACTCGATGCCTTTTCATGCAAAGGCTTGGGTGGACACAATGCATGCATATGGCTTCCCTTTCACAAGCGAAGATGCCTATCGTTTCGAAGGGCGAACAGGTAAGTCTGTGATAGATGATGCGTATATGTCCCGATATGGGCGTCATGCAACTGAGGACGAGTGGCAGACGTTATATGCCAAAAAAACGCAATGTTTTCGTTCGCAAGGAGAAGCCAAGGCAATACCCGGCATTCACGATATACTCGCATTTTTACGGTCACGAGGTGTTCTCATTTTCATTGTCACGGGTAGTGGTCAGCAGTCGTTGCTGAATCACCTTAATCATGAGTTTCCCGGTATCTTCACGAGCGATTGCATGATTACAGCTCGTGATGTGGAACGGGGCAAACCTGATCCAGAACCGTATCTGAAAGCATATGCAAAAGCCTGCACGATGGTAGGCGATTTGACAAAAGAACAATGTGTTGTGATAGAAAACGCACCATTGGGCGTGCGGTCCGGACATGCCGCAGGGTTCGAAGTCTATGCGGTCAATACCGGCCCTTTACCCGATGATGTACTATCCTGTGAAGGAGCCAATCATGTTTATCGCAATATGTATCAGTTGCTGGATATTCTTCATGCAGAAAGTTGAATATTGCTAACAGAACAGCTATATTCTCAAAAAGATCTCGGATATATTTGTGATTTTCTCTCGCTAGTGATTACCAGCCTTGTTGGGTTAGGAAATTGATAACCTGGTCAGCGAACGCGGCATGGCCTTTTTGTGAAGGATGCCCATCCTGCTTGTCGATGTCGTGCAGTTCGAGAAGCGGGAAACCATAGTGTCGGCAGATGATGCGCATAGACTCGCAGAACTCGGGTTTGAGTTGGGTGTTGAGGATGAACAGCACTTTAGCCTGCGGATAGTTGAGCCGCAAGGTGGCGCAAAGGCGCGCCATGGCCGGACGAAAATACCACATGTCGTTTTCTGTCCAATTGGCATACTGATAATCCCCCAATTGTTCTCCAGTCCAACTATCGTTTGTGATGCAGCATGAGAGGATGACATCCGGCTCACCCAGATTTTGAACGCGTGTATTGAATGAACGCGGTTGATAGTTCATATTCTGATAACCGAAGTATCCCACGGTGGAACCGCTATAACTATTGTTCATTTCCAATTGCCATCCCATGTGTTCAATCACTTGCCACCACCATGTTTGTTCAACGCGTGTCACGTCGTTGTTCTTGTCACGATATGGACTGTTTTCGCTCCAGTACCATGACTCGTTGGTTGCCGGTGTCAGCCAACCTTCAAACGTAGAATAACTGTCGCCAAAGATGGTGACGCGTGTGGGATGTTCGGCTTCATTTGTCTTTGGCTGAATGGCCCATGTCATGGTGCTCATTATGAGCATGCATGCAATTGTCAGGATTTGTCTCATCGCTGTAAATGTATTTCTGTATTGCTCGTCCAGAGCGTTTGTTTAATGGAGTAGTTGTATATCTATATAGATAGGCAGGTGGTCTGAATACCCACCCTCATAAGTGGTGAATCGGAACGTTCTAAATGGTTTCATGCCCAAATAACTATCGTCTGTGGTCAGCAGCCATTCGGGTGCGAATAGGCAAGGTGTATCGGCCTTTTCCTGTGCAGCTGAGCTCATGTAAAACTGGTCCAACCACGACCAAAGGCCATTGTACTTATGCGTACCTTGTGCCAATGCTTTTGTTCTCGTATTCTTTGCAAGCGCGACCATGAGGTTGTGCAATCCGGTGAGCCTTTGATCTGGTTCTGAGTTGAAGTCTCCCATTACGATGATATGTGCCGACTGATCCTGTCGTAGTATCGAATCTACATGGTATTGCAATATACTGAACGCTTTGTCACGCCTACTGTTGGTATTTGCAGCACCTCCCAGTTGTGAAGGAAAATGGCAGACGAAAAAATGCAATTCCGGAGTGGATGGTAAGTTCTGGGATAAAGTGTCATTCTGCGGGTCTGAACAACGCGGTTGCAGGCAGACGTAGAGAATATCGCGTGTGGCGAATTCAGAAATACGGATGGGGTAGGAGGTGCGACAATCCAACCGTGTGGAGTCATAGAGCATTGCTACATCGATACCACGGTGGTCGGGCGAGTCGTAATGTACAATGGCATACGGATAGCGCTTGCCCAATTGTCTGCACAGACCTTTTATGCAATCTCGGTTTTCTACTTCTTGCAGACCAATAACAGCAGGCGGTGTCCATTCTCCTATGGCACAGATGACCTTTGCCACATGGTGCAATTTCTGGTAGTATTTTCTGGCAGTCCAGTGATATTCCCCTTCTATGCGAAAGGCAGAGTCTTGCCCCAATGAATCGGGGCGGGCATCAAAGAGATTTTCGACATTGTAACTCATTATCCGCATCTTTTCATGCTCAACACCATCCGTTTGGGGCCAGTCATGAAAATCCTCCTCTGCCCATAGGGGACGTACCATCATGCAGAAAAGGAGAAGCAGAATGTAATAGGATTGTCGATCCATTTACCTTATTTGCGTAGATATTCAGCGAAGGTATAGTCGTAAGGGTTAGCTTCATCGGCACTATGTCGTTCCGCCTTTGTTTGCTGCCATATTTCCTCCTCAATGGCAGGAAAAAAAGTATCAGCTTCGGGGAATGAGTGGTGCATGTGTGTGATATACAATTTATCGGCGAGAGGCATAAACTGTCGATAAACCATACCGCCGCCGATGATGAAAGCTTCCTCGTCGGCTGCGACCATCCGTTGTACTTCTTCTATAGAATAGGCCATATCGGCTCCATCCAATTGTTCGCCTGCTATGTCGGTTATGACGATATTGCGGCGATTGGGTAGTGCATGTGTACCTGTGATTTTACTGATAGGCAGCGAGAAATATGTGCGCTTGCCCATGATGACAGTGTGAGCCGATGTGATGGCCTTGAAATGCCGCAGGTCGGCAGGCATGTGACACAATAAATCGCCCTTTTGACCGATGGCATTCTCTTCAGATATAGCTACAATGATGGAAATCATACGTTTAATAAGAAATGGGAATTATGGGACTAGCCCTTAGATGTTGATATTTGGTTAGACAGCGACTATGCCGGGTATATGGGGATGCGGATCGTATCCCTGAAGTGTGAAATCCTCGAACTTGAAACTAAAAAGATCCTTGACTTCAGGATTGAGGATCATCTGTGGCAGCGTGCGAGTAGGTCGGGTGAGTTGCAGTTTGACTTGATCAACATGATTGGAGTAAATATGTGCATCTCCAAGCGTGTGGATAAACTCTCCAGGCTGTAATCCTGTGACCTGTGCCATCATGAGAAGTAAGAGTGCGTATGAGGCGATATTGAAAGGCACACCGAGGAAAATGTCGGCCGATCGCTGATAGAGTTGGAGTGACAATTTGCCTTGTGATACATAGAATTGGAAGAAAGCATGGCATGGTGGTAATGCCATCTTGTTGACCTCGGCTACGTTCCATGCTGACACAATCATGCGTCGTGAGTCGGGGTTATTACGAATCTGATCGAGCACGATTTGAATCTGGTCAATAGTACCGCCATCGTAATCGGGCCAGGAGCGCCACTGGTGACCATAAACCGGTCCCAGATCTCCATTTTGATCAGCCCACTCATTCCAGATGCGTACTCCATGTTCTTGCAGGAAACGGACATTGGTGTCACCTTGCAGGAACCAAAGCAGTTCGTAGATGATGGATTTGAGGTGCAGTTTTTTTGTGGTGAGCAAAGGGAATCCATCGGCCATATTGAAGCGCATCTGATGTCCGAAAACCGAGTAGGTCCCCGTTTGTGTGCGATCGTCTTTCCACGCGCCCTCGCGCAGTACGCGCTCACATAAGTCTAAATATTGTTGCATATTGAATAGATGTGTATAATGTCTGTAATAGGACAAAATTATGTAAGATGGCTAATACAAACCATATGTGACCTTAAGCACTCGAAACTCGGTGCGACGGTTGATTTGGTTGCAAATCTTTTGTTGCTTTGGGGGTAGTGAGAGGATAAAAGTTTCATCGAGTACCTGCTCCACAGGTATAAAATCAAACTGCTGATGTAGCAACAGATCCGCCACGACGGGTTTCTCTTTTCCATAGCCCTTAGGGGTCAATCGCTCGGCTGCAATGCCATGCGCTATCAGGTAGTTGATGCACGCTTGAGCTCGCTTTTCAGAAAGAATTCTGTTGGCATCGGCATTGCCCACCATGTCAGTATGTGCAGAGAGTTCGATAGTGACGTTGGGGTTGTCGTTGAGCAGTTTGACGAGCGCATCCAGTGATGCAGTCGATTCTTTGCGGAGAGTCCATCGTCCGAAGTCATAGAAGATGTTCTCCATTTTGACGGGTCGCCCGAGGGCCGTAAGTGTGAAATCCTGTGTGAAAGTATGACTCTGTTTATGCCCTATGGTGGCGATTTTCTCGTTAGCGTTGAGGTGTCCGCGTGCGGTGGCCAAGATGGCATAGTGAACGTTGGGAAGCAGCCGCATTCGGTAGGTGCCATCACGCCTAACCTGCAGTCGTGTGTTGGTACCATCGTCACCGATGACGCGTATGAACGCATCTGAGACAGGCTTGTGGTGCTGGTCGCAAACTGTGCCTTCTACCAGGTATACGAGTTGTGGCAGGAGGAAACTGTAAATCTGATCTACGCCTTTTCGATCGCCTCTATTGGACGAGAAAAAACCCTGTTCGGCAACTTCCCCCGCATCTTCTCCCTGAGGGGCGAATGTAATGCCGAAGTCATCAGCGCTGGAGTTGAATGGCCATCCCATATTGTACACCAAAAAAGGCAGATACCCCAGAGAGTCTGCAATATGAACGTGTCGCGATATGGTGTCCGGTACCGCGCGATAAATGTCCAATCCTCCGAATCCAGAGCGACCATTTGATGCAAAATACAAGGTACCATCGGGTCGTATGGTTGGAAAAAGTTCGTCACCAGTGGTGTTGATATGGGGACCAGCATTTTGTGGCACCGTCCAATTCTGTCCATCTTTTACCGAGAACCAAATATCTTTTCCTCCCCATCCTCCAGGTGCATCAGAGGAGAAAAATAGTGTGTCTTCACTATGTGACAATGCGGGATGCCCAACCGAGATGGACGAGTCTGCAAACAATTTGAGTTCTTGCGGTTCGCCCCATGTGCCACTTCCTTTGGAAGAAGTATAGATTCTGCTGCCTATATCCTTTCCATTGATTGGTTTAGAGTAGGTGAAGAACATTGTTCGCCCATCGGGTGAGAAACAGCAAACACCCATTTCGGCCGTCCCTGCTTTCTTCTCTTTTTGTGCAGGCCCCCCCTCGTCGCCCTCGGTATTTCCACTTTCAGAACCATCTCCCTCTGCTGTGGCGGCTACATACAAGCCATCCAGCATCTCGGGGACCGACCACTTGCCCTCGGTGTCCATGCGAGTGGAATAGAGTTGGTTGATAGGCACGCCCGTGACGGGACTATTTTTTCGTTCTTTCTTTTTGGCTGTTGTTCGATTGGAGGTGAAAACGAGTGTACTGGATTCTTCGCCGGCATAACAGGGAGAGAAAGAACCTGCCCGTCTGCCTACAAAAGGTTTCATGATAGTCACCTGATAGCGTGAGACATCCTCTTGCCATTGGGTGATATGTTGGCAAGCGTATAGTCCGTCTTTTGCTTCTTGAATATGTTCGCTCTTGGGTGCGTAGTCGATAAACAGTTGGTAACTGCGGCTTGCTTCTGCATATCGTCCCTGATAATGCAGGGCTTGCGCATGTCTGAGATAGACCATTGAATCGACTTCGTAATGCAGGTTACGAATGGCGTTATTGTAGGCTTGTACTGCTCGAGGATTATTAATGTGTCGCCAGCATTCGCCTTGTTTGAATGCGACCTCACCTCGTAGCGGTTTGTCGGTTTTGCTGTTGATCTTCGGATAGATGCGCTTGTACATCATGCCTGCCTCGTAATACTCTCCAATGGCATACATACGATCGGCCTTGCGGATTTGCTGTTGCACTCCGCAAGATGTCGCCAGAATGCTGGTGACTATAATCATTAGTATATGTACAAAGTGTCTGTTCACTCGTGAAATGGATGGTCTGCAGATGCTTAATCCAACTCGTGTATCACCATGCCTGACCGCAGTTTGGGTTCAAACCAAGTCGCTTTAGGTGGCATGATATTGCCGGTGTCAGCTACGTCGAAAATCTGCTGCATAGTGGTAGGATACAGCGCCAATGCGCATGCTGCTTCGCCATTATCCACACGCTTTTGCAATTCCTCCAAACCGCGTATGCCGCCTACGAAATCGATGCGTTTGTCTCCGCGCAGGTCCGTAATGTGGAAAATCTTGTCCAAAATCAAACGTGATGAGATTGAAACGTCCAATCTCAGAATAGGATCCTCATCTTGCAGTCGCTCAGCCTTGGTGTCCAAACTATACCACTTGCCGTCCAAATAGAGCGAAAATTGGTGAAGATATTCGGGTTTGTATGGCGTGTTGCCACGCTCGATGACGCTAAAATCCTCAGACAAGCTGCTGATTAACTGGTCGGCTGTCATGCCTGCCAGATCCATGATAATTCGGTTGTAATCCAAAATGGTCAACTCGTCGTCAGGGAAGCATACGGCCAAAAAATAGTTGTACTCCTCGTCTCCCTGATGATGTGGGTTGGCGGCTTTTCTCTTCTCTGCCACGCGTACAGCTGCTGCGGAACGATGATGCCCGTCTGCGATATATAGTTTGGGTATGTTCCTAAATATCAAGGTGATTTGGTCGATGGTATCGTTGTTGTCGATGACCCATAGCTGGTGCCGTATTCCGTCTGCTGACGTGAAATCACAAGCGGGAACATGATCAATGATGTCGGCTATCAACAACCGTAACTCCTCTTGATGTGGATAGGCGAAGAACGCCGGCCCCATGTTCGCATTGCATGCTTCGACGTGTCGCATGCGGTCGTCTTCCTTGTCTCGACGCGTCAGTTCATGTCGCAGAATCACCCCATTTCGGTAATCTTCCGCTGCAGCAGCAACAACCAATCCGTGCTGCGTCTTGCCGTTGCGCGTCTGTGCATAGATGTAGTAACATGGCTTCTCGTCCTGAACCAACAGACCTCTACTTTTAAACTCCGCATACTGCTGTTTGGCGGTCTCATATACGCGTGGGTCGTGTTCGTCAATCAGGGGAGTGTAGTTTACCTCCGGACGAGTGATGCGAAATAGGGTGAGGGCATTGCCTGCCAATTCTTGTTTTGCTTCTGCTGAAGACAATACATCATAAGGTAGTGCTGTAACCTGTGCAGCAGAATCTTTGGGTGGACGAATACCGCGAAAAGGACGAATAGTAGCCATATAGATGGGGATAACGAATGATCATTGTTTCTTATATCGAGCACTATGGTGTGCTCTTTTTATTTCTGCATGGTGCACGTGCCGTTAAACTGTGCATTGGGCTCCACGATGAGGGTACCGGTCGCAACATCGCCGGTCAGTTTTGCCGTAGCACGGAGTGTGAGCGTTTGGTTGACTTTGATTTTACCATCCAGAGTGCCGTGGATATCGGCATTCTCGCACGATACACTACCATTCAGCATGCCATGCTCACCGATGATGACTTTACCTGTACATTGTACGTCACCTTCTATTGTGCCGTCGATGCGAAAATCCTGATCGGCTATTACTGTACCGATAATCTTACTGCCGGATGTTAGGGCGTTGTATAAAGTACTTTGTTGTTGTGCCATAATTGTAAAATTGCTTTTTTGAAGGTGAGCCCGACTAATGCTTCTAACGTTGAGCACCTTACCTTTGATTCATAAAATTATGCTACAAAGGTAGTGTTTTTTGAGGAATTATGCAAATATTATATATAATTTGCGCGCGAAATACAATAAAATGCGTGCGTTGGGCGCTTTTTGAGCAAAAAATTTGGTGAATAGAAAAAAAAGCAGTACCTTTGCAACGGAATTTTGTGCATTGGTGCTAAAAATATATGTTAAAGTCGATTTTGATTATAATAGGATTGATGTTGGCGGCATTTTTGCTGTTGTCGGTGCGTCTGATTTTTAAGAAAGGTGGCCGATTCCATAGCATGCATATATCGGATAGCCGCGCCATGCGTGAGCGTGGTATCGGATGTGTCCAGTCGCAGGATCGTAATGCACGAAAATCCAACCCGCATAAACTGCAGGTAAATCAACTATGACATAAATTTAATATTATATCATTATGAACAAGAATCTTATTTTTGACGCTGTGTTGGCTGTGGCTGTGGTCGTACTGTTTGTTCTCCACTTTACCCAGAAACCGGCACAAGTGACCACTGCTGAAAGTGGTGCAGCTGTACAGGCCGAGTTGCCTATCGCCTATTTGAACTTGGACTCATTGCTCGTGAACTATCAGTTTGCTATCGATGCCAATGATCGCCTGATGTCAAAACAGGAAGATGCTCGTGTGAAGCTTAACACACGTGCTCGTGCATTCCAAAACGAAGCAGCCGAGTTCCAACGTAAGCTCGATAACAATGCATTCCTTAGTCGTGAACGTGCTGAGAGCGAATATGCTCGTATCCAATCGAAAGAGCAGGAATTGCAGCAAATGGAAGCTCAGTTGTCGCAAGACCTCATGGTTGAAACTCAGGAAATCAACCTACAATTGGCAGACACACTCAGTGCTTTCCTCGAGGTGTTCAATGCGGATGGACGATACAAGATGATCATCTCCAACACCGGTAAGGATAACGTGCTCATGGCCGATAAGGCAATGGATATTACCGGGGAGATTATCGATGCATTGAATGCTCGTTACAGCAAGTAATCTTTCAAAACTTCTTTTAACCATGATGTCTATGCCCAGGCATCATGGTTTTTGCATTCTATAGGATGCTTTTTTGATTGCGGTGAACTTCTTCTACAAACCATATTGGCAATATTTGCTGACCGACATTCTCTTGTTGGCCATCAGTTTCTTTGTTGTGCTGGCATGGTTCCCTCTCACAACGCAAATTCCATTTCAGAAATACAATGTTTTTGGTGTGATTTTTTCTGCGGCGTGGCTCATCAGCAATTATCTGTGTCATCGCTATGTGCGTGTGAAACTCTTGGGATTGGGATTGTCCGTTGGGCGATTGCTATTGGCTTCGTTTGTTACCTTTGGTATGATGATGTTGTATATGGACATCGCTTCCGGCAATACACAATACTCCATTGTCGTACTTTTGACCATATGGCTTATCATGCTGACAGTCAGTGTGATATATTTGTTTTTGCACCATGCATACAAGTATGCCACCATGACAGAAGTGCAGTTGGAGCGTGCGCCCGAACGAGGACCTACAACAGTACTCCGACCCGCACAACAGGTTGATGAAGATTATCGACAAGAGATAGCGGCCAACGTAATCGGGACAGTAGGGGATGAGGCATGGAAATATTTGAAAACGCATGTGGATTTTTACTCGACCAATACTCTGGTGATGCGCACGGGCGAGTTGTTTAATTTCCAGCAGCTGATGCCTTTCCGTTATGATGTGTTGATCAACCTTCTGCCGCTTAATCATATCCATGGCATCAATCAAATGTTTGGTCAGGTCAACGACCGTCTGCCCGATGATGGTATGTGGATATGTTGCTTTGAGTCTCACTCTTCGTATAAGCGCCGGTTTTTGGCTAAGTATCCACCCGTTATCAATCAGGTCTTTTATTTCTTCAATTATCTTTACAAGCGTGTCTTGCCGCATTTGATGCTGACACGCCGCATGTATTTTGAAATTATTGAGTCCGACACTCGTGTGCTCTCACATGCCGAGGTGCTCGGGCGATTGTGCTATTGTGGTTTTTCAATTGTCGACACACGGCGTATCGGAGATCTGACCTATGTAATAGCTCGAAGGCAGTTTCGGCCTAAGACGGTCGAGACTCGATTGTATGGTGTTTTGGTGGGACTCGATCGGCACGGGCGAGATGGCAGGATGTTTCGTGTTTACAAGTTCCGAACGATGCATCCATATTCTGAATTCCTCCAGCAGTATATCTATGATAAATATCATTTGGCGGCTGGTGGTAAGTTCAATCACGACATACGTGTGACAACGCGTGGCAAAATGCTTCGCAGATACTGGTTGGATGAGTTACCTATGGTAATCAATCTCTTGCGTGGTGAGATGAAACTGGTGGGTGTTCGGCCTATTAGTGATCAGTATTTTCGACTCTATAGTACGGAATTGCAAGAGAAACGCAATCAACACAAACCAGGTTTGTTGCCACCGTTTTATGCTGATATGCCCAATACGCTCGAAGAAATTGAGGCTTCCGAAATGCGTTATCTCGTCTCGTGCGAACAGAAGGGCACGCTACGTACCGATTTTTGTTATTTCTGGAAAATAATTTTCACTATTCTTTTCAAGCGCGCACGCTCTCATTGACGGTCGCCTTTCGTATGAAGGGCTGCTGTTTGCAGCGATTTTACGCGCGTACCTGTCGCCTATGAAACGATCTTTTCTCATGCTGTTTGCCCTTGTCACTTTGTGCACGAGCGCGCAAAATATACCGCAGGCTATTGAATATAGCCTCATCTATGACTACATCGATGAACTCGTTTCCGATGGCATCATTCAAATGAATACCGCCATTCGGCCCTATTCGCGTGAGGTCATCGCTGACAAACTGGCCGAGGCTGCACGCAAAGACTCACTTTTGAGCCGCCGACAAAAGATGGACCTCGCTTTTTATATGCAGGATTATGCGCTCGAATTTGATACTATTCCAGACTATAAACTGTGGGGGCATGAGAACAAAGCCCAGTGGAACAAATTGAAAAAGGGCCGGCAGGCATGTGATTTCAACCTTGCATTGGTTGAACCATCGCTCAGTATTCTTACTCGTGACAAGAACTTCAAGATGAAACTGAAACCCATCCTTGGCATGGATCTGTATGCATCAAAAAAGGGAATGATTACCAAGCGGTGGTATGGTGCCGAGCTGCAAATGGACATATGTCATCACCTTTCGGTTTGGGGCTCTATTCGGGATAATTCGTGGCAGGGAACAGGCCTGCTTAAGGAGGCTTGGTATCCTACGACGTACGATCAGATACAGGGGGCGCGCATACTGAGTGGTGAGTATCTGATGAACACGGTGGGTGTGCAGTATAAAGAGTCAAATTTCGGAGGCGATTTCTCTGATTCTCGAGGAGGAATATCGCTGTACTCATGGTGGGGCTCTATCGGACTACAGCGTGAGCGCATTACCTGGGGAGATGCATACCATTGCTCCAATATCCTGTCCGGCCGTAATCCGGCCGTACCTGCACTTACGCTCAACCTCAGGCCATGCAGTTGGTTCGAGTTCAACTACCAACATGCATGGCTCGTCAGCAACCGAATGGACTCTACCTACTACTACGAGGAACGCTTTACTGAGGACGGAAGCAAACGTCATTATCGACCTGCCAACAAATATATGGCTGCCAATATGTTCACGTTCATGCCTGTCAAGCAGCTCTCTTTCTCGTTTGGTAATTCCATCGTCTATGCCGAGCGCAACGTGCAGGCTGCATATTTCATTCCTTTCGCCTTCTATAAATCGCTCGATCACTTGTTGACTAAAGGGATGGCCAGTGAGAACCAGAATTCCCAAGTGTTTGCCTCACTCTCGATTCGACCATGTAACCATTTGCAACTCTATGGTTCGTTCTATCTCGATGAGTTCAGCGCCAAGCGACTCAAGAAAGAGAATCCGGAAAACAATCCAATCTCCTATCTCGTCGGGCTACGTTTCTCGGCTTCCGGGATATCACTCATAGGTGAGTTTATGCGCTCCTATATCGCAACCTACAATCACTCTATCGATGTGCTTGACTACTACAGCAACTCTTACAATATGGGTCATTATATGGGTGGAAACGCACAGTCCATTTTTGTTCAGTTTGGCTATCGTCCGGCTCAGGGATTGCAGCTGCAGCTCTCTTACACCAACGATCGCAAGTACAACGTATACGACTATGTGCGTGGCGATATACGCGCTATCATCTCGCAGAAACCATTCGATAAAGTGGCGTGGCAGAACGACCAACTTGAGTTCCGGCTCAACTACGAACTCTTCAACAACTGTTATTTCCGTGCATCGATGCTATGGAACAATGCTCGCGGCATGGATGTTTCGGAGGAAGGAACTGTCGAACGTGGAGTGGGCGAGGATCGCGGTTGGGCGGCTGATGGTAGCAGTTTTGACCTCACAGGCGAAGAACTGACGGCATACTATACCGACAAGTTCGCACCGCTCTACTATCAAGGCAATAACCTCACTTTCATGGTGGGTTTTTCCTTCGGTTTCTAATCTCCCACTTTGTATAATTACGCACCTATTCGTTGGCAGCTGAGCATGCCATAGAATCATTAATTCATTTTTGTAAAATTGACAATACATCGTATCAATCCGTTGTTTGGAGCCATGTTGTTGGGTTTCCTAATCGGCTATTTGCGCATCTGCGGCATTTGGCCTTGGACTGCACCATCATGGCTACTGCCTGCATTGCTTTTTCTGATGCTGTTTTTTACGTTCTGCAAGATCAATCCGGTTGATTTACGAATCCATCGTTGGCACGTTCTGTTGCTGGCTTTTCAGCTGGTTTTCAGTGTGTTGCTCTTTCTTTGCCTCAGGCCTATAGACCTCACCACGGCCCAAGGTATCATGCTTTGTGTCCTGATGCCTTCTGCCACGGCTGCGCCTATTATCGCAGGCAAATTGGGCGGCTCTATCCAGACGCTTACTACCTATACGCTTCTCTCCAATGGCTCTACAGCATTCATTGTTCCACTTCTGTTCCCGTGGGTTAATCCTGACGTACAGATGCCTTTCCTCGTTCGCTTTTGGCAGATCATGCAACATGTCGCACCATTATTGCTTACGCCGTTTTTTGCGGCATGGGCGCTGCGACTCCTGGTCAACGCATACTATCGACATACGAGACAGCAACGTCGCTTCGTTCTTGCGGGTACATGGGCTCAACTGCCTTTCTGGACATGGACACTTTCGTTGGTGGTGCTTATGTCGCAACTGATGGTCACTCTAGCGAATTTTGATGGCTCTGTGTTTACGCTTGTTGCTCTGTTCATGGGCGCATTGATTACCTGTCTTATTCAGTTTTTGGTAGGAAAAAACATCGGTCAGCATTGGCCATCAGTAGCCCATGGTGAGGACTATCAAGACGTGGTAGTTGCACCTTCTCTTCTGACAGATGACCCTTGTCAACTCACACGTATTTCCGCAGGACAGGCACTCGGACAAAAAAATACTACATTGGCCATTTGGATGGCTGCCTCCTATCTTCATCCTGTGTCTGCCATTGCACCGGCTGCCTACATCATTTGGCAGAATCTTTTTAACTCATGGCAACTCTCCCGTGCTGTGCACGGAAAAAAAGTATAATTTTCGTTATCGTAGCCCTATGGGCGTTCGTTCTCGTTATTGTTTCGAATTATGCACTCTTTTCTCACTGACGTTCTCATCTTTTGGCCCTGTTTCATCTGCGTATCCTTCTCGCTTTTTATCCTTATTCTCTGGAGGAGAATGCTCGTGCAGCAGAAGCTATTCATGGCTGTCATGGTGGCCCAATTCCCTACGTTTGTCAAGTTTGCTGTTAAGGCGACAGGTTACTATTCCGGGCTGCTGCGCGAGGTACTGCAGTTGACGTGTTCCCTTAGCGAACTGCTGGTGCTGGTGCTCAGTTTCACTTTTTCCATGACCATGCTTTGGTCCAATCGTATCTCTCGTTGGAATAAACTGCTTTTTGTTGGACCCGTCGCTGTGTTTATCTTCTATCTCATGGATAACTATGTCATGGCGGATGTGCCAGGTGATAACACCATGCTTGACACCATCTATCATGCCATTTATGCTATTGCCACACTTGGAAGTATTGTTTTTGGACTAATCAACATACCTCGGCTCATTCGACATGCCGAAAACAATATGGCTGAAGGCGTTGAGGCATATCGACCTGTCATCAAGCAATATATCGTCTCGGTTGTTGCATTTATTATCATGCAGTTGCCGTTTATCTTCTTTGTCGTGGTGCGAGAGGAGCAACTCTACTACTGGATGGTCGCGTGGGCGGTCAGTTATTCGGTTGTCGGGGTGTATATGAATAAACTCGTTCTCTACAACATCTTTGTGGACGTGACGCCCGAGATGATGTTCCGCCAGGAGGAGAATACACAACTGCTCAAGCGGATGATGGATACCGATGCGAAAAATGATGAAGATCTTTATTTCTTTGGATACGAACCCGAAGTCGAGCAGCTCCGCACCAACGATATGCCTGACCAACAAGTTGCTACTGCAGCATCGGCACCTGTATCGACAGAAGCGCCAACAACAATGGCTGTACGTGATGAGGCAAAGAAGACGAGAGGTAAACAGATTGAACGATATTTCGATAAAAATCGACTCTCCGAGCGACTCAATCAGCTCATGGACGAGAAGGAAGTGTATAAACAACGTAATATTACTATTGCCGAATTGGCACAGATGCTCGGCACCAACCAATACTACCTCTCCATCTATCTCAATGACGTACTGGGACTCAAGTTCTCTGATTATATTAATTTCCTTCGCATACGTCGTATCGTGCAGCCTTACCTTGAACAGCATCCGGATGCTTCGGCTGCAGAACTGTGCTCCATGAGTGGATTCCAGCATCCTGCCACTTTCTATCGCGCGATTCTCAAGTGTACAGGACTTTCGTTTCCCGATTATCGCCGTTCGCTTAGCAATTGACGTGTCCATCCTGAGAATAGACGCATTTCTGTTTTTGATATCGTATAATACACATCATTATAGTGAAGAAATTATTGTTACTTTTGTTGTTATTGCCCAGTATCATGGGCATGGCAGAAACTCGAGAGACTTGTGCGCTACACAAACATGAGTTGCGAATAGGTTGGGGGGATCCAATGTATGAGACCATGCGTTGGAAAGATGAGACTAACCGGATGGAAATGGCCATGCATGCAAGGCAGAATTACCGATATACCGGCCATTTTTTCGGTGAGTACATCTATCGCGTAAATCATTGGTTTGGCTTGGGTGCCCAAGTCGATTTTGGTGCTACACTCTTTGACTACAATTCTTACTGTCTAAAGAACGGAAAGCAGGAGCTTACTTCCAGTGAACCTCGTTATTTTTACGACGTTTGCATCATGCCGTCTTTCCGTTTTACCTATTTCCATAGCGATTGGGTAAACCTGTATTCCGGACTTCAGGTCGGATTGGGCGTACATGCTGACTACCTTAATCGTAGCGAGTTAGGAGCGGCCGTCGGTGTGACCGCTCTGGGTGTGTCGGTGGGCAGGGAGCATTGGTTCGGAGCTGCCGAGTTCGGAGGAATCAGCAATATTCAGTCGCTTACGGCTATTTACATGTTGTGGAGCCGCTGGTTTACGCTCTCAGTTGGTTATAGATTTTAGGGATGTGTTAATGCAGATAAGAAAATGAATCGTATTTATTTTATACTTGTATTGGCCTTGGTGCTACTTACCTCGTGCCAACGTGACGAAGTGACTTTCACTTCTTTCAATGGTTTTTCTGTTACGGATGAGAGCGTTATCGAGATGGATAAGCAATTTCTCATCTGGGCTGATCAGATTGGTGATGTGTCTGATGCCACGGATCCGTCCGACCCTGAAGGCTACAATCAAGTGGAGGGAAAATCCACTTTCATGCAGATGTTCTCGCCTCTGATTAATATGCTCACTTACGGTCAGGTACACCAGGTGGCCGGAACCTATACTTCCCAATATAAGGGCCAGCCTATTATTCTTTCCGGCAAAATATATGCGCCCAAGTCAGGAAAACTCAAAGGACTGGTGCTGGCTTGTCACTATACCTATGCGGCCCTTACGGAGTCTCCTTCGCAAAACGCCACCCTGTCTGCCCTACTTGCTACGGCAGGATTTGCCGTGGTGGATGCCGACTATGTGGGCTTTGGAGTTACCTATCAGATGGTGCATCCCTACCTTGACAAAGAGGCTACTGCGCGTGCTGTTGCGGACCTCGGATTGTTGGCGCGTCCTTTCCTTGAGGATAACGGATACACTTTCCTTTCGGACGATGTGTATATCTTTGGATATAGCCAAGGAGGGCATGCGGCTACTGCTGTACAGGAGTTCAGCGAGTCGCAACCAAACTATAGTAGCCGTCTCAAATTGAAGAAAGTGTTCTGTGGTGGTGGCCCATACGACCCAAAGGTGACCTACGATGTGGCCAAATCCAATGATTATATCGGATTCCCATGTGTAGTGCCTATGTTCTTGCAAGGAACTATTTATGCACAAGATTTGCCTATGACCGAGGCCGATTTCCTAAGCGACTCGCTGCTCTATCAGAACCGCTTCAAGCAGTGGCTTAACAGCAAGGCATACACCATGGATCAGGTCAATATTCTCATGAAAAGTGTCGGATGCGACAAGTTTTCTACCATCCTGAGGAAAGAGGCATTAAGCAATGACTACCCCAAGAATGTGATTCTCTTTGATGCCCTCAGCCGCAATGCTACTACGACCTATGCGGCTAAAACGCCGATGTATATTTTCCACTCCACGGCCGACGATGTGGTGCCTGTTGATAATGCTTATGCATTACGTCGCAGTTTTGAGGAGCGGGGTGTGGATTCCTCCATTATCGAGTACGATTTTGCTGACTATGGTTCGCATCGTTCCGGTCTGCTTCGATTCCATATCGAAGTCCTGAAAAAGATGCAGAAACTCTAATTTCAGCACTCTGTATGGTCGAGGCGCGTGACATTATTGGGATTGCGCAACGAAACACCTATGGCTACAAAACGCAAATCAGTCTGCACATCGGAATCCACCGAATGTGCAGACTGACTTTTTTGCACTTATTCTGTGACAACCGGGTGGCCACCATAGCGCTCCAGTTCGTCATATTTGGCGAATAGTCTCCAGTCGTCAAACTCGTAGATAACAATCTGTTTCCCTCCAAACTCTTCTATCGTATAAGCCGCTTCTCCTGCGAATACTTCGTCCAGATGCTGTCTGATGACTTGCGCATATGCTACCGTACCATGGCAGGCTATGTGTTCGTGACCGCCATACATCCATTTCAATTGCATTACTTCCGGAGTGTTGAGAATGGCGTTCAAATGTTCGCTCATCTCTGCCAGTGGCAGGCTCTCTTCCAACTGCATCCATAGCCAGCCGTTGAGTGCATCGCCGCTGAAAAGGTTGTCATGACTGGGGTCTGTCAGCATATAGCTGCCCGGAGTGTGTCCTGGTAGTGCATAGACCGTCAGCGAACGATCGCCTAAATCAATGACATCACCTGTGTGTATTGCTGTCACCTTAGGACCGGCATATTGCAGCAACTCACTCGAAATCAACGAGTCTTTTACCCAAGCTACACGACGCGATGGATTGTTGTAGAACTGTTCGTGCAATGGCAGGTCTATCTCCGAAAGAAGGATGTTGTCAAACTGATAATTTCCTCCGATGTGATCGAGGTGACCATGTGTACAGAAGACGGTGAGAGGAAGGTCGGTCAGGGAACGAACACATGACATCAGGTCTGCATCTCCTGCCCCTGTGTCGATCAGCAGCGCTCGTTTGTTACCGGTGAGCAGGTACATGGTGCATGCTCCTCCGTCGTCCAAAAGCCAGGTTTGCGCGTCGATGGCTTGGATGGTGATAGCCTCGTAGCCAAAAGAAAGTTGAGCTACAGGGCGAGAAACGATCTCCGTGTTAGATGGAGACGGCGTCTGGCAACTAAGCATTCCCAGTGCTATCGTTGCGATAAAGAGAATCTTTTTCATGTTGTTGGATAATCGTTTGTATGTTTTGTTTGGCCAGCTCGGGGACACCATTGTAGAAGAATCCACAAACCAATGTGAAATACGCTGGCGTGACACCATCGGTGGACCACAGGATGGGCAGATGCATGAGTTGTTCGGTAGTCTGACATACATCAAATCCCCATGCCTCGAGTGATGGGCGTACCAGCTCAGGATGGCGACAAGGCAATCCCGCTGGCTTGCTGCATTGTCCGTCCGGACAATAAGCGCATTGCCCTGCCAGACCCATTGCTATTCCCTCCATCACAGTCTCCATCTCTCGCACCATTTCCTCCATCTCATGTCGTACAGGTAGCAGACAACGCATACCATCAGCCAATGGCAAGCCTGTCGGGTGGGGAGTGATACGTGCCGCCAGCAGTAGCACTTCATTATAGTCTCTCAGTTTCGAATCGACATCGTACACGAACGGAGGACAGCCCCAATGGTGACCATAGTTGTGGCATTCACGGCAGTAGCCCTCGATTCGACCTACTGCGCGAAAACGGCGGACATATTCGCCCATGCGAATGGTACTATAGATGAAATGGCGTGTATAGGATGAACGGACTGACATCTTTCTTTGTATTTTTTTTAATGATGAATTGTTCAAATACCCCTTCAGATAATCCTTTTAGATGGAGAAAGAGCAAACCACATGGGCTTGCTCTTTCTTGTGTGATTATCCACCAAAGTTATCGAAGCGGATATCCTGATCCTCAACACCCAATGAGTGGAGGAGGTCAAGCACAGTCTTCGCCATCATTGGAGGACCGCAGAGGTAGTACTCGCAGTCTTCTGGAGCCTCGTGCTGTTTCAGGTAGGTGTCGCCCATAACTGGTGCTACGAAGCCCGGAGTGTACTTGATTCCTGCTTCGTCTGCCTTTGGATCCGGACGGTCCAATGCCAGATGGAAGTGGAAGTTGGGGAACTCTTTCTCCAGCGCCAGGAAGTCATCGAGGAATGGAATCTCCTCGAGCGCACGTGCACCATAGAAATAGTGCATTTCGCGAGCGCGATCCTCCGGAGCTATACCTTTACCCTTGAGCATGTGCATGATTTGTGCACGCAGAGGAGCCATACCGGCACCACCGCCGACCCAGATCATCTCTTTGCCGGTGCCGTACTGTGGACGGAACTCGCCGTAAGGGCCTGACATGATTACCTTGTCACCCGGCTTCAATGAGAAGATGTAAGACGATGCGATACCCGGATTTACATCCATAAAGCCTGGACCCTGATCCTTTGGTTTGAAAGGTGGGGTGGCGATACGAACGTTCAAAGTGATGATATCACCTTCGTCCGGATAGTTGGCCATTGAGTATGCACGGATGGTGTCTGCTGGGTTAGTACACTTGAGTGGGAACAAACCGAACTTCTCCCATGCCGGTAGGTAAGTCTCGCCGATGAGTGACTTGTCGAAATCCTTATCGTAGTCGATGCAGTCGAACTTAGGAATACGTATTTGAGCATACGAGCCTGGCTCGAAGTCCATGTGCTCGCCTGCTGGCAAAGCCACCTTGTACTCCTTGATGAACGTAGCCACGTTGCGGTTGCCAATAACGGTACATTCCCATTCCTTGACACCCATTACAGACTCGTCGATCTTCAGTTCGAGGTCTTGCTTTACTTTTACCTGGCAACCCAGACGCCATCCCTCTTTCTGTTGTTTGCGAGAGAAGTGCACAGTTTCGGTAGGAAGTATCTCACCGCCACCCTCGAGTACCTGGCATTTGCATTGTCCGCACGAACCCTTACCACCACAGGCTGAAGGGAGGTGTACACCGGCATTGGCCATCGTGTTCAGAAGCGAGCCACCGGCTGGGACGTCAAACTCTTTGTCACCATTGACTTTTACTTTCACGTTGCCACTTGCCACCAGGAAACGCTTGGCGATAAGGAGGACAACGACGAGCAGGAGTATCACTACGAGGAATACTACTACTGCAGAAATAATTGCATTGAAATCCATAGTTTTTTCCTCCTTAGAATTTAAGACCAGAGAAGCACATGAATGCCATAGCCATCAGACCTACCACGATGAAGGTGATGCCCAAGCCTTGGAGTGCCTTTGGTACTTCATTATACTCCATTTTTTCGCGGATACCCGCGAGCGCGCAAATAGCAATGAGCCAACCCAGACCCGAACCTAACGCATAGACGAGGGCGTCAACGATAGAGGTGATGGCCTTTGGATCGGTAGCGTCCAAAAGGATGCGCTGCTGCATAAAGAGCGAAGCACCCATGATGGCGCAGTTTACCGCAATCAGAGGCAGGAAAATACCCAGCGATGCGTAGAGCGATGGAGAGAATTTCTCGACGAACATCTCGACGATCTGCACGATGGCTGCGATTACGGCGATGAAGAGGATAAAGCTGAGATAACCCAGATTCATTGGGTCTAGGACATGTACCTGCAGCAGGTAGTTGACAGGCAGAGTGATGAGCAGCACGAACGTAACTGCTATGCCCAGACCGAACGAGGTCTTCACGTTCTTGGAAACGGCCAGATAAGAACACATTCCCAGGAAGGTGGCAAAAATCATGTTGTCAGCAAAGATGGAGCTGATAAAAAGTGATAGTGCGTGCATAATTACTTGTCCTCCTTATTTAATGAGCGATGAACCCAGATAACACATGCTACGAGAATCAGCGCCATAGCTGGCATTACCATCATGCCGCAGTTCTCATAAAAACCACCATTAGCCACGTACCAGCTCTCAGGGATGATGCGCAGACCCATGAGTGAACCGCTACCGAAGAGTTCGCGAACGAATGCTACGACAGCCAGTACCCACATGTAGCCAAAACCATTGCCCAGACCATCCAGGAGAGAATCCCATGGACCATTGCTCATCGCATAGGCCTCGAGGCGACCCATCAGGATACAGTTGGTAATGATCAGACCGATATAGACGCTCAAAGCCACGCTGACGTCGTAAACAAATGCCTTGAGGAAAGCGGATACGAGCGTAACGAGAGCGGCTACGACTACGAGTTGAACGATAATACGAATACGGCTTGGGATGGTGTTGCGAAGTGCAGAAATCACCACGTTGGCCAGCGCCACGATGATGGTCACCGCGATGCCCATAACCAAAGCCGGCTTGAGCTGCACCGTAACGGCCAGAGCCGAACAGATACCCAACACCTGTACTACGACAGGGTTGTTTTTGTTGAGAGGTCCAAGGAAGGCCTCACGTGTTTTTTCAGAAAGTGCCATGTCTTATTCCTCCGTTAATTCTGGTTCTACATTTTCGATAACTTCTTCCTCTACTTTTTCAGCCTGATGCCATTCGAGTTCTTCCTCTACTGCAACCTCAGCCTGACCAAACCAGCCTGCTGCTGCATACGCTTGGATAGAAGTGAGAATCATGGTCTGAACGCCCTTAGAGGTGATGGTTGCGCCAGAGATGGCGTCAACGGCATCTTGACCTTCTGCGCTTTGACCTGCTTTGAGAATAGCCAAGCCTACAAACTGACCCTCTGCGTCGAGGATATGTTTGCCGGCAAACTGTGACTGAAACTTCTCGGTCTTGATCTCGCCACCGAGACCTGGCGTCTCTGAGCTGTGGTCGAAATAAGCACCATAGATGGTGTTGCGGTCGGCGTTCAGGGCGATATATCCCC
Source organism: Paludibacteraceae bacterium (assembly GCA_024399615.1). GTDB lineage: Bacteria > Bacteroidota > Bacteroidia > Bacteroidales > Paludibacteraceae > Colicola. Next base: position 28,992 of record JAKSNQ010000010.1, read on the forward strand.
AGATGCCGCCCCACAGACCTGCACCCTTAACAGGGAGAATATATTTCTTCTCGCCGTCGAGATTAGCCTCATACCATGACAGGCCGCACTTCTCGCAGGTGACTTCTGTTACCTGTTCGTTGTAGGTCTGCTCAGATACGGCATTTCCCAGATTGCGCTCGTTGAGCGAAGCGAGAATCTGCTTCTTGGTGTCGAGTGCCACGTTGGCTTCCTGACGAGGCAGGAGCGCATTGGCTACGACGGCCAGCAGAAGTGCTACGATAATTACCAGAACCGTAGCATAGGCAATCGTATAAACGTTGCTGTTGGTATTCATTTTTGCCATAGTTGTGATAAATTATTTTGCAACACGAGCTGCACGTTTGGAAATATTACGTTGAACGATGCACCAGTCAATGAGTGGTGCGAGGCAGTTGCCCAACAGGATAGCGAGCATCATGCCTTCTGGATAACCTGGGTTGAGGACGCGTACGGTGATGGCGATGAAACCAATCAGCGCACCATAGATCCACTTACCGCACTCGGTACGAGCAGAGGTTACTGGGTCGGTTGCCATGAAGACTGCACCGAAGCAGAAACCGCCGGTAACGAGGTGCATGTACCAAGGGAGGGAGCATGCTCCGGTAGCCTGGAAGAGAGCTGCAGTAGCTGCGCCGGAGGCGAAGATTGCGAGCATGGTCTTCCATGAAGCCACACCTGTACAGAGAATCAGGAGAGCACCCAAAGCGATAGCGATGACGGATGTCTCACCTACCGAACCGGGGATAAGGCCGAAGAAGCAATCCCAGAAACCATAGGTCTGATCTACACCGGTAGCCAATTGGCCCAGAGGAGTAGCGCCGGAGAAACCGTCAACCAATGGTTGGCCATTGTCCCAGCCCCAAGTTCCCTCGGTGCGAACGAAAGCGCGGTCGCCTGACATGTGGGTCGGATAAGCGAAGAAAAGGAAGGCACGGGTAATCAGGGCTACGTTGAAGATGTTGTAACCTGTTCCACCGAAGACCTCCTTGGCGAAAACTACTGCAAAAGCAGTAGCTATTGCCACCATCCAAAGTGGGGTGTTGATAGGTACGATGAGTGGGATGATGAAACCGGTCACGAGGAAGCCCTCTGCGATCTCTTCATGTTTCCACTGAGCTACGGTGAACTCGATGCCGAGGCCCACGAGGTAGCTGACAACGATATAAGGCAGTACAGCGAGGAGACCGAAAGCAAATGCCTGCCAGAAGAGGGTAGAGGTCATGCCTCCAGCCAATGCTCCCGTCGCAAGGAAATGCTGGTAACCCACGTTGAACATACCGAAGAGCATAGCAGGGACGAGCGCCAAAACGACCATGATCATGGTACGCTTAGAGTCGGTCGCATCGTGCACCTGAACGCCATAGCGCTTGGCGGTTGTGTTGGGGGTGAACAGGAATGTTGCAAAACCGTCAAACACAGACCAGAACGCGTGGAGTTTTCCGCCCTCTTCGAATGTAGGGCGTACTTTTTCTACGATGTCGTATAGTTTGTTAAACATTGTTTTTGATAATTTGCCCGGGTATTCTGTAAAATCCGGATGTGTTGGAAAATTCAGAAAAACCGGAAGTTCCAGATACTTATTCTAACTCAGCTTTGAGGTTGTCGAGCGCTTGACGCACGATGGCTTGAAGAGGCATTTTTGAGGTGCAGACGTACTCACACAGTGCGAAGTCTTCAGGAGCTACTTCGTATGCACCGAGGGCCTCCATACGGTCGATATTCCCGGCAATCATGGCCTTGATCAGGTACTCAGGATAGATGTCCATTGGGAACACCTTGTCATATTCGCCTGATACGATGATGGCGCGGCGACCGCCGAGCAAACGGGCATCGAAATCGAAGTGCTTCTTGCCCAGTTTGGCCAGGATGGTACCACAAACCGAGAGGTTGTTGGAGTGGTTGTTGAATCGAGGCATGATCCAACCCATAAAGTCGCGTGCTTCCGTTCCCTCGGCGATAATCGTCAGTTGGTTCAGCTGAGGCTCTACGTACTCGTTCTGCTCTGCCTTGTGGCCGGAGAGTACGTTGCCGGCTACGATACGAGTGCTGACGCCTGAGGTGATGTTGCCGCGAAGGATGCTCTCCAATGGCATACCCGGCAATACGTTGAAATAAGCCAGAGTGGCTGCCAAAGGACCTGTCAGCGCCACCAGACGTGACATGTCAACGATGCCCTTTGTGAAGAAACGACCGATTAACAGCAGGTCTTGTGCGCCTACGGTAAAGACGGTCTCACCCTTGGCTAATGGAGCCACATGGTTGAGCTGTACACCTACGTTGCCTGCCGGGTGTTTGCCCTCAAAGGGAACGATGGTGCAGTCCTTCAGGTTGAGGAACTCGGTTGCACTTGCTCCATTGCGAACGCCTACGAAAACAGGTGCTAACTTGGCAAGAGCCGATACGGCAGCCTGAAGTTCTGAGGCGTGACCTTTCACTACGAAATTGTAGTCTGGTGCTACAGGAGCAGAGTCAAAGGCTGAGATGAAGATGGCCTTAGGCTGCTTGCTTGGCATAGCGATGCAGTCGTAAGGACGCTGGTGCATCAGCACCCAAAGACCTGATTGGAGGAGCAATGCCTTGACGTCATCAGCCGTCTTTACGGACGTGTCGAAATGCAGATAGTCGTTCTGCTGGTCGGCTTCGATGTCGATCTGCATGACTTTACGCTTGTCGCCGCGAACGACTGCTTTCACAGTTCCGCTGACGGGACTTACGAACTGCATCTGGTCAAACGTCTTGTCGCAGAACAGGGGAGAACCTGCCTTAACGACTGCGCCTTCCTTCACAAGCATTTTGGGCTTGATACCGGCGTAATGGTCTGGAACTACCGAGAAGACAGCGGGACGAGCGACGGACTTGATGTCCTGCGCTGCCACGCCCTCCAGAGGAAGGTCGAGACCTTTGGTCAGTTTGATTACGTTGTTCATAAAAATATTTTTTTGTTAATTGAATAATGGGCGTTCTGTGGCTTTGTGACATCTTTCCTTAAATTTTCGCGAGGTCGCGTGTGTATCCTGGCGCGCGAAGGAGTGTGTACGCACAAAAAGCGCTGCAAAATTAGTAAAAAATTGCGAGATGCACAAATTATTGACTGATTTTACAGCGGTATTGTCGAAAAAAATGCGTTTTGCTACCTCTTGTTTACAAAACTGACAATTTATTTGCCGTTTTTCACTCCGGCCGTCAGTTTGGACTGATAGGTCGGAAAGGAGGTGCCGGTGTAGCGCAGGAAAGCGTTGTAGAATGCGGCCGGATTACGAAAGCCGCTATTGCTCATCAGCGACGTTACAGGCGTGTTGGGATTTTTCTGCAGGCGCGGCATCACTTCATATTGGATGCGAAGACTGTGGATATATTCCGAGAAGGTCTGCCTGCTTACTTCGGACAGGTAACGGGCGATGTGCTCGGACTCGAGGTGCGTGGCACGCGCTATGTCCATCAGGGTGATGTTATGGTTCAGGTACAATTTCTGCTCGACGATGGTTTCTTCCAGGCGTTGTTTGATCAGGCGATCGTGTGAATTCGATACGTCGGCCTGCAAAGCAGCCTCCACTGGGTGCGCCGCTTGAGAGACACCTGCCTCCGGCTTCATGGCTGGCACGATGTCTTTATGACGGGAAAACTCATCAAACGCAGGACGATGGTAATCGGACAGGATGAGGTTATAGAAATAGATCAGATACGAAGTAAACGCAATCGTGTAGAAGATGAGAAAAAGATAATGACGTTGTGAAATAGGCATCATGGATACAAAATTGCTGATGCCAAATATGACGATACAACCCGCGATATGAACGACACGGAGGAACGTGGGGCGATATACGGTGTCCTCACCATCGGACGTGTAGTAGTCCAAAATCAGACGCGATTTCCGCAGTTTGTAGAACGAGTAGATGAATGCCGCCAACGTACCGGCATACAATACGACATTGTATAGGATTACCGATGTTGACACATGCTGCAGGTAGTTGGCTGCCGCAGCATCGGCCAGATAATGGATGTAGTAGGCATTACATCCCAGGATGATCGGTATGGGCATGATGACATAGAACCATACGGGGATATTGTCTTTCGACACGAGCGTATGCAACATCAGGCACATCAGCAGTACGGCCAAGGGAGTGGTGAAGAAAGTGATGTTTTTCAGGAGCGTGATTGTGCTGCCCGAGATGTCCAATGCCTGATAGATGTACAATACCAAAAATGGCATGATGTCTGCCATAAAAAAGAGCATAATCTTCTGGGAGATGTGCATCTTGTGCCAATGGGGAAGCGAAATCGCAAAAAATGCGAACGTGACCAGCACCGGCCAGTATAGGAAGAAATCGAAAACCGAAGTCATATCTTACGGGTGTAGTAGGCCTGATTGGGCAATTGGGCTTGCAAAGGTATAAGAAAAATGGCAATTATGCAAATTTTTTGAACAAAAAGTAATGAAATTCGACAAAAACTTGTGTATTTCACAAAATTACTGTATCTTTGTACCCCCATGATATCCCGATTCGGATTCGTGCGCAAATGGATTACGACTATGAACAAGACTAAATTGTTGCTGCTTTTCTCGATGATATGGCTGCTGTTGGGGCTAAACGGGTGTACCGACAGCTCTACCTTGTTGTCACCTGACAAAAAATTGTCCGTTCGCTTTCAACTCAGTTCGAAAGGCACACCTCGCTACCAACTTATCAGCGGAAACAAGACCGTGATTATGCCGTCCGAACTGGGATATGTCCTTGATCGATTGGACCTTACGCGTTCTCTTACGCTGGATAGCGTGACCTATCGAACGGTGGCACAGCAGGAGCAGCACTACGACGATCTGGATGCTGTCACTACCGGTGTGATGGATGGATTAGTGAAAGTGGACTCGGTGTGGCTGATGGAACCATACAACGAAATGGTGGCGCACATGATGCACAAATCGGGACTACCGGTTGATCTGCATTTCCGACTCAGTAACCACTCGCTCGCTTTCCGGTTTGAGTTCAAGCCAAAAGGCGAGGATAGAATGAGTTTCCTTGGCCGTCGCATGTACACCACGGCTGCATGTATCCGTCTGGCCGTCCCACCGGATGCCATTAGTGTGCTCAAACCGGACTCGATCAGTCGAATACCACGATGGCATCAACTGGCATTCAATGGGCGTATCAACGAGGATACCATCGTTGCACCATTCCGATTGGAATGGAATCATACGCATCGATATGGAGCAGGGCATGAGCCAAACGACCAGCGAAGCTCACCTGAACATCATTTTTATTTTACGCATCCTCAGTACATGTATTTTGACGATCCCGACGACCAACTGCTGTCATGCTATTACTATCTGGACGGCGAAGTGCATATACAGATGGAACCGACCGACCACCTGCTGGAGACAACACCATGGCGTGTGATCAAATTGGGACGAGAATGATCTTTCGTGATTTGGAAATAGAGGTGTTGCGCAAACGCGTGCGAAACATGCGGCTGTCGGTCAAACCCGATGGTAGCATCGTGCTGGTTGTGCCAATGCTACTTCCCGAACCGATGGCAATTGCTTTTGTCGAGAAACAATACGCTTGGATGCTTCGCACGCGTGAAAAGATGATCGAACGTGCTGAAAAACAGCAGAAAATGCACTATCGAACAGGCGAATCACACCTGCTATGGGGCAAGCCTTTGACGCTCCGTGTCGAAGAGGAAAGGGGACGAGAGAGTGTGGACTTTCGCGACGATGAGATTATCCTTTATGCGCATCCGGAGCGATCGGATGCAGAGAGGAAAAAGATATTGTATCAAGGCTATCTGCGGCAACTCAGACCGGTCTTGACTGAACTGATCGACAAGTGGACCATGCGGACCGGCAACCATCTGAACGAGGTGCAACTGCGGCTGATGCGAACGGAGTGGGGGAGTTGTTCTCCCAAGCAACATCGGATGACCTTCAATGTGGACCTGGCGCGGATGCCTCGAGAGTGCGTCGAGTATGTGGTGATACACGAGTTTACACATTTCGAACATTGCGACCATAGTGCTGCTTTCTGGGCCTTGTGTGACCTTCGATTGGCCGATGAGGGATTACAGAATGGCAAACAGCAGCGTGCCCGAATGCGAAAACTCGTCCGTTGTGGCGGCGATTGATCATTCGCCCCTCGGCCTTAATGGTTCACACGAAGTGATAGCGCCAAGCGAGGCAATGCCAGGCAATGCTGTACCCCTTGTGAGTAAAGAAATAGATTAATTGTAAATAGTCAAATAGTAAAATAGTAAAATCTCCCACTTATGAAAAATCAATTCTTTCTGTTCTTTCTGTTCGTAGCATCACTGGCCGTGGCGGAGGAGCATCCGGGGCTTGGCCCATTTACCGTTGCCAATGGTAAACAGATCTATTTTGCTCCGGGTAACCTGCAATATTGCCCGGCCACCGACACGTGGCGATTTGCTCCGGAACAATATGAATATGTAGGGAATAACAATCGTCATGTAAGTGACTCCTATACCGGTTGGATAGACCTATTCCCTTGGGGAACAGGCGATAGGCCTACTGATATCAATCATAGAGTGGATGGCTATGAGACGTTCGTAGATTGGGGGGTGAATCCTATTGATACTTTCCCTGCTAATACATGGCGCACTCCTACAAATGCGGAGTGGAACTACATCTTCCAAAAAAGACCTAATGCCGGCGAATTGTATTCTTGTGCTACCGTAATGAACGTGCATGGAATGCTTGTGCTTCCGGATGATTGGCAGGCGACCAATCCCGGAGTTGCATTTGTCGCTCAAGGTAATAATTGGTCGACCAATCGGTATACGCAGGCTGAATGGGTACAAATGGAGAGTGCTGGAGCCTTATTTCTTCCGGCATCCGGTTTTTGTGAAGAGGTCCCTAATTCGGTAACAAAAGATTTGGAGAGTAAAGGTTTTTATTGGTCATCTGTTCCGTATCCAACGACCTATTCTGGTATGCTCTACAACGGAACATCTGTTTCTTATGACAATGTGTTTCGTTGCTACGAATTCTATTTCGGAGAGAATGAAATCGAATCTTTCAACGCTGGATTGGCATATCGAGGCCGCTCTGTAAGGTTGGTTTATGAAGAAATGGTGCGTGATACCTTGGTGAGCGGATGCGATAGTGTGATTTTTGAGGGACAGACTTACTACCGGAGCACAAGCCTTGATACGACGTTAAATACTACTCGCTACTCGGTCACTATCCGGGTAAATAGGTCTGTTTATCAGTCGTTTACGCGTCATGGCAATGACTCTATTACCTATGGCGAGCATACCTACTATGGCGATACTACGCTAATAGAGCGAAGCACGACTGATGCCGGTTGCGAGCGAGTGGATACCATCCATCTGTTAGTTCTGAAAACGGTAGCAGGCGGAACCCTGGATAGCCTTATTGTGAACGAATTAGATTGGCTGATAGTTTGCAATAATCGTCTGCTCAAAGCGCATTATCCGGCTGACGGCTATGAGTATCAATGGCTGAAAAATGGCGAGAATGCGTATAACCGCTACCCCTATCCGGACTATTATACCGAGGATCAGCGGCTGTCCGGCAAATTCCAACTGGAGGTGCTGGTACGTAGGACCGGGCAGGCCAATGTCAGGGTTTTGTCGAATACCATAACGATTGCTCCGCGGTCCGTTGCGGCTGGTTTGTTCCCTAATCCGGCTCGGCCTGGAGAAGGGGTAGAGTTGAGTCATGATGGCTGCTTCTCCTTAGCGGTATATGATCTGACGGGTGCTATTGTCTATCGTATGGTGGCTGAGGATAGAGCCATGTTGCCCGGCCTGCCGACGGGTATCTATTTGGTACAGATGGAGGCGGAAGATACTGAAATTCAAAAACTTATCGTCAGATGATTATGCGCGCACGGTTGATTCTTATTATATTGTTGCTATTGCCGATCTGTGTGGCAGCGAGACGTTCGCAGACCATCGATCAGTTGGAAATAGGTTTGCGAGAAGGTGTGGCAGGACTCACTTATCAGAGTCAGTTGGGAAAGCTTAATCCCGGCAACAATACCGGTTTTGATATCGCTTACCGGTATAATTCCTCACGGATTTTTGGTGTGAGATTAGGCCTGTCGGTCGATCTCTCGGGTTCTTATTTCTGCAATTCGGCTTATGCAGATGGCTATAGTACCATCAATGCGCAAGGTTCTCCAATAGATGTGGCATACACATGCGACCTCAGGGAGACGCATCTGCAGACGTTTGTGAGCTTGCCCTTGCAGTTAGGCTTTTTCTATGATAATTGGTCTGTTTTTGTCGGCCCAAAGGCATGGCTGAACTTGTCGGCCAACTATCGTCAATCATTGCGTATCGCAGACTTGCAGGTTACTTATCCCCAATATGAGGTGCAGATTCCTGAGGCGCTTGTATATGCTGCGGGAGTGAGGCCCAACGAAGTTCGAGGCCGGATAACTGAACCGCAACGATGGTGGGCCGGTATTGCTGTTGAGGCGAACTATCTATTCCATGTTCTATATGACAAATGGGGCATAGGAGTTGGTCTCTATTTTGATTATGCGTTCAATAGTCATGACTTGTCGGCAACCTCTAACCTTTCGCTATTGTCTATCACGGATACGCGCGTGGAGCTTCCGGTTCATCGTGTTCAGGAGTCGGTTTTACGTGCCAACCACCATCTTACCAACCAGCAGGTGGTTCAGCGCTATGGCTTTTTTGATGTGGGCCTGAAAGTCTCGTTCATTCTGATGCGACCCACCAATCGTGGATGCCGTATCTGCCGTCTCCAGCACGGCTGGTAAGGACCCGATTTATTTGACAATTGGACCATTTTACAATTTTACTATTAACAATTGGACTATTAACGTGAGACCCTGATGGCCCGGCCATTAGGGTCCGCTGCAATTAATTTTTTTGTTTTTAAGATAATTGTAAAATTGTAAA
>JAKSNQ010000011.1 GCA_024399615.1 Paludibacteraceae bacterium
ACATTTGCAGGCTGTCAATCATGGCAGCCTGCATTTTTTTTGCATAATTTTGTGCAGATGTTTGCACATGTCAAAAAAAAGCAGTAATTTTGCAGCGCAAACGTTTGCATAACTGTAAATGTTGCGAAAAATGTGCGGCGAAAGGGGGCTAAGAAGCATGCCCTATTGATTCTCAAAAAAGACAAAATCTTCCATCTAAAAACAGACTGGACTATGCTAAAACAGATTTTTGGTGGCCGAATTTTGACTCCCAGTGGTTGGCTGACAGGCGGCTCGGTCATAGTGGAGGGCAGCAAGATTTTTGCTGTTGAGACAACCGAGTTACCAATCGTTGATGCCGAGCGCATCAATGTGCGTGGGGCAGACATCGTACCTGGTGGTATTGACCTGCATGTGCATGGTGGCGGCGGCCGAGACTTTATGGAGGGAACACGTGAGGCGTTTGAGGTAGCGGCACAGGCACATTTGCAGTATGGTACTACCAGCATCTTTCCTACGTTATCTTCTTCCACTGTGCCCATGATAAATGCGGCGATTGACACTTGCCGCGAGATGATGGCAGACAAGAATACGACCATTCAGGGTCTCCATCTTGAAGGGCCTTATTTTAACCCTGCGCAGGCGGGTGCGCAGATTCCAGAGTGGATCAAGTTGCCCAATCCAGAGGAGTATTTCCCTATTCTCCAACGTGGTAAAGGTGTACTTAAGCGCTGGGACGAAGCACCCGAACTTGAAGGCTCGATAGGTTTTATACGTGCTTGCCGAGTGCATGATGTATTGCCATCCATCGGTCACACGCGTGCCGAATATTTTCAGGTTCATGCGGCCAATCAGGTCGGCATGAGTCATGCCACGCATTTCTACAATGCCATGCCTGTGGTCTTTAAGAATCGAGAGTTCAAGATACCAGGCACCGTTGAGTCCATCTTTGCAGAGCAAACTATGACCGTTGAGATGATAGCAGATGGTATCCATGTACCACCTATGATTCTCAGGATGGCCTGGCAGGTCAAAGGAACAGAGCAAACATGTCTGATAACAGATTCGCTCGCTTGTGCTTGTTCCGAAGGTGATGTGGCTTTTGACCCACGTGTCATTGTAGAGGATGGCGTTTGTAAACTGGCAGACCGTTCAGCGTTGGCTGGTTCTATTGCTACGATGGATCGGCTAGTTCGTACTGTTGTGCAGCAGGCAGAGATACCTATGGAAGACGCTTGTCGCATGATCTCCGAGACGCCTGCCAAGATTATGGGTATCTATGATAGCAAAGGCTCAATACAGAAGGGTAAGGATGCAGATATCATCTGTTTCGACCGCGACCAGCAACTTACTTTCGTTATGCAGGCCGGACAAATCGTTCGTTGGAACAAACCAGCAGACAGTTCTATGTACCTCTATTGATGGGGGGAGGACTTCAAATTAGTGCCGCGATTTCAAGAGAAGTCGTGGCGCTTTTTATTTGGTTGGGTGAAAAGTTGGGGTAGGCTGATGTTGCCTCGATAAATCGGGCAGCTGTCAGACTTAATTCTATTTTTACAAAATAGGAGGGAAAACTTGCATATTCCAAAAATTCTTAGTATCTTTGCACCCGATTAGTGTAAGGGATGTTCTAAAAATTCCCCTAAACACAATCACGTAAACACCATGAATGACTCAAAATTTGAAAAGGCTTACTCTGAAAAAAGTTTTTGGGAGAAATTGGGCAAGTATGCCAAGGAGGCCGGCAAAGAATTGGTTATCAATGCGCTGAAATTGTATTATGCGATAGCGCTGGGCAAAGCGAATGTGGGACAGATTGCCACGATTATGGCCGCGTTGGGCTATTTCATCTCCCCTGCAGACGTCATTCCGGACTTGCTGCCCGGTGGATATGCTGACGACGCAGGTGTGATTGCGGCTGCCGTTGGCTTGCTGGCTTGCTGTAGTGACAAGGAAGTTGTGGCGGCAGCCAAAACGAAGGCCGCAGAGTGGTTCGACTGATACATAAACACAATACAAATGAAAAAGATTTTGCTACTAATGATGGCAGCAATGCTGCTGATGGCTTGTTCTAACAGCCATCAACTCAAGTCACCAGATGGACGATTGAGTGTACGCTTTTCGCTTACCGACGAAGGTGAACCACGTTATGAAGTGGAGAAAGATGGCAAGGCCATCATCGCTGCTTCCGAGATGGGTTTCATCTTGGACAAGGGTGATTTTACTCGCGGTTTTACATTGAAGGATGCGTCCCTTACCTCGCATGATGAGACTTGGGAGACCACTTGGGGCGAGGAGCAGTTCATCCGCGACCATCACAACCAATTGGCTGTGACGCTCCAGCACGAGAGTGGTTACCTTATGCGTATCGTTTTCCGTGCCTTTGATGATGGTTTGGCATTCCGCTATGAATGGCCGGAAAATGAAGGGGAACAGACTGAGTTTACGTTGCTGGATGAGGTGACTGCTTTCCATTTTGTCAACGAACCACAGGCTTGGTCTATACCCTGGACGACGGAATATTACGAGGCATTGTGGAGTAAGGAGCCAATCTCAGGTCAGGCGTTGCGTGACACGGTATGTGCGCCAATTACCCTTGAGTGGGCAGACCAACCTATCCACTATGGTTTCCTACACGAGGCGGCTATCTATGATTATCCAGCCAGCAACTACTACTATGCCGATGGTGCTGTTCGAACCTACCTGACCCCATGGTTAAACGCTGATCGTCAGCGTCTTGCCGACAAGGCATATCTCCATTGTGGCAGTACGACTCCATGGCGTATGCTGATTCTTACAGAGAGCCTGCCCGAAATGGTGGCTTCTCGCATCATGCTTAATTTGAATGAGCCTTGTGCGATTGAAGACCCATCATGGTGTAAGCCTATGAAGTTTATTGGTATTTGGTGGGGTATGCACTTGGAGAGTATGACGTGGCATCAGGGACCTAAGCATGGAGCTACCACTGCAAATATGAAGCGATATTTAGAGTTTGCGGCAGAACATGGTTTTGGTGGCGTATTGGCAGAGGGCTGGAATGATGGCTGGCAGTTCTGGGGTACGGATCATAACGATTTTAAATATGACGTTCCTTTTGATGACTATGATATTGACTTTTTGGCCGCACATGCTCGCAGTTTGGGCGTACAAATTGTGGGTCACAATGAAACTGGTGGTGAGGCAGGAGACTATGAACAACATCTCGATGACGCGTTTGCTTATGCTCAGAAATATGGCATCCATAGCATCAAGACGGGCTATGTGTCGCCTATCATCGCAACGATTGACGGTCGTCAGTTGAACAAAGGTCAGTCGGGTGTTCGTCACTATCGCAAGGTGATTGAGACAGCAGCCAAGTATCAGGTTTGTATTGATAACCATGAGCCAGTTATGCCTTCCGGAATACAACGTACTTATCCTAACTTGTTTACTCAGGAAGGTGTTCGTGGTCAGGAATGGAACGCATGGTCTAAGGATGGAGGCAGTCCATGTGAGCACGTGACGGTATTGCCTTTCACTCGCATTATGGCCGGCCCAGTGGACTACACCCCAGGTGTCTTCCATTTCGAGAATCCTATTATTCCAGGCACTCGTGTTCACGCTACGCTGATGAACCAGTTGGGCTTGTTCGTCTGCTTCTACAGTCCGTTGCAGATGGCATGCGACTTGCCAGAGAGCTATATGGAACATCCCGATGCGTTCACCTTTATTGAGCATGTACCATGCGATTGGAAACAATCCCGCCTGCTGAGTGGTGTGATTGGCGACTATTGTGTCTTTGCGCGTCAAGATCGAAATTCGGACAATTGGTATGTAGGTGGTATTACCGACGAAAATCCACGCTCATACAGCCTGCAGTTTGATTTCCTGGAGCCAGATGCTACCTATTCCGCTACTATCTATCGTGATGCTGCAGATGCGGATTGGAATACTAATCCTTATGCTTACGAGATTGAGACGATGGATGTGGATTGCACAACTACGCTGGATTTGAACATGGCTTCAGGTGGCGGTTTTGCTATCGAATTGTTGAAGAAATAATATTAGGTCATAATAAAAAGAGTATGGCGGAAAGTGGCGGGAAGTGGCGGTCAACCGCCACCCGCCGCCATCCGCCGCCAATATGTATTTCCCAAACACAGAAAACTATCTGCTCAAATGCAGGCATCCATGCGCTGGTTCCAGAAAGCAGGGACTCCCGCTCCGTTCGTACCCGATTGCTTTGGGGCAGGTCCCGACCAGAAGCCGAGCAGAAGTCGAGCAGGAGCCGAGCGACTCTCGATCAACTCTCGACGCAGTCCTTACGCACATCTGACGTGAATCTCATGCACATCTGACGTGAATCTCATGCACATCAGAAGTGAATCTTACGCACATCTGACGTGAATCTCATGCACATCAGAAGTGAATCTTACGCTACATCAAGTAAGGTAGAATGGACAGATAATCAGTTTTGGAAGGTGAGTTCACCATTGCTGATGTCCACGATTACCGGCTTGTGAGGATCGATATGTCCCGCCAAGATCTGCTTGGATAGTTCGTTGAGCACGAGCCTTTGCAAAGCACGCTTGACCGGCCTTGCGCCAAACTGCGGGTCGTATCCCTCATGACCGATGTATCGAATAGCATCGTCTGTGACGCGCAAATCAATACCCAAACCGCCCTGTTCAGCATTGGCCAACAACATCTTGTGGATGGCACCGACCTGAAGACTGACAACCTCACGGATCTCGTCTTCATTGAGGCTGGTGAACATGATAGTCTCGTCGATACGGTTGAGGAACTCCGGTCGGATGGTCTGACGAAGCATCTCCATGACTTTGCGTCGTGTCTGCTCTTCGGGTATGCCATTCTCTGCGTCCTCACGAATAAGACTCGAGCCGAGATTGGAAGTGAGGATGATGATGGTGTTTTTGAAGTTGACCGTACGTCCCTTGTTGTCGGTCAGACGGCCATCATCCAGCACTTGAAGGAGTACGTTGAAAACGTCCGGATGCGCCTTTTCTATTTCGTCAAACAGAACGACAGAGTAGGGTTTGCGTCGAATGGCTTCGGTCAACTGACCACCTTCGTCGTATCCTACGTATCCCGGAGGCGCTCCTATGAGTCGGGTGGCGGAGAATTTCTCCTGGTACTCAGACATATCAATACGAGTGATCATGTTCTCGTCATCGAAAAGGTAGTCGGCAAGTGCCTTCGCCAATTCGGTTTTACCCACGCCGGTTGTGCCGAGGAAAATGAAACTGCCGATAGGTCTTTTGGGATCTTGCAAACCGGCCCGACTACGACGTATAGCATCGCTAACAGCCTGAATAGCAGCTTCTTGTCCGATGACTCGCTGGTGTAGTTCGTCCTCCAAATGAAGCAATTTTTCTCGCTCGGACTGTTGCATTTTTGATACCGGAATACCCGTCCATCGGCTGACTACGTCGGCGATGTCGTCGCTGTCAACTGTGTCATCGATGAGGGTTCGCTTACCGCTTTCTGCACTGGCCGCATTCAGTTGCTCCTGAGCACGCTGGATAGCAGCTTCAGCCTCCTGAATCTTGCCATAACGGAGTTCCGCTACCTTGCCGTAATTTCCCTCTCGCTCTGCCACTTCGGCCTCATGCTTGAGCTGCTCAATACGCACTTTCTCGTTTTGTATGGTGTCGTATTGCTGCTTCTCTTTGCTCCATTGTTCACGCATGACATTAGCCTGCTGCTTGAGGTCGTCTATTTGCCCGGAAAGAGCTTTCATTTTCGTTTCATCGTTCTCTTTTCGTATAGCTTCTCGCTCTATCTCCAACTGCTTGATTTGCCGTTGCAGTTTGTCGAGATCTTCAGGCACAGAATCCATTTCCAACCGCAGTTTTGAAGCGGCTTCATCCACCAGGTCGATTGCTTTGTCAGGCAGGAAACGATCAGAGATATAGCGTGCCGACAGTTGTACGGCCGCGATGAGCGCATCGTCTTTGATACGCACATGGTGATGGTTCTCGTAGCGTTCTTTCAAACCACGCAAAATACTGATGGTAGCAGCTTCGTCTGGTTCGTCGATGAGAACTTGCTGGAAACGGCGTTCCAGTGCCTTGTCTTTCTCAAAATACTTCTGATACTCATTAAGTGTAGTGGCACCAATAGCACGCAGTTCTCCTCGTGCCAGGGCCGGCTTAAGAATATTGGCAGCATCCATAGCACCTTGTGACTGACCTGCGCCCACCAAGGTGTGAATTTCGTCAATGAAAAGTATCAGTTCCCCTGCGGAACGGATAACTTCGTTGATAACGCCTTTCAGACGCTCCTCAAACTCACCTTGATATTTCGCCCCGGCGATGAGTGCGCCCATGTCGAGCGAGTAGATGGTCTTCTGTTTGAGGTTTTCCGGCACGTCACCACGGATGATTCGATGCGCGAGTCCTTCGGCGATGGCCGTTTTACCTACACCCGGTTCGCCAATCAAAATAGGGTTGTTTTTGGTACGGCGGCTTAGGATTTGCAGTACTCGACGGATTTCTTCGTCGCGGCCGATAACTGGGTCCAGTTTGCCGCTCTTTGCACGCTCATTTAGGTTGATGGCGTACTTCTCGAGATTTTCATTTTTGTTCATAGTTGTATGTTTTTGATTCAAAATTTTCGTTGTATGTTTCATGTCCTCGTTTTGCTAAACTAAGGCATGAAATTTTGTGGGATAAAAGCAAATGATGTGCCAAAGGAGTAAGGCTGACAAAATGGCAGAAATGATATGAGAAATATGTCATTATTCGTTTTTTTTGTGCAAAAACAGGATGTACACAGGAAGAAATTTGCATATATGAAAAAAAAAGAGTACCTTTGCAAAATTTTGTGCGCGTATCGTATGTGCGTAGGCGTGCGTCCGCTTGCTGTACGTGATGCGTAAGTGCATGATATCTTAAAAATAAAGTAAGTAATTTAAACAAAAGAAATATCATTATGGCTGAATTTAAGTATGCGCCGATGTTTCAACTCGGCGAAGACAAGACAGAGTATTATCTGCTGACCAAGGACTATGTGTCGGTTAGCGAGTTTGAAGGTCATCCTATGTTGAAAGTGGAGAAAGAGGGTTTGACCAAAATGGCGAATGCGGCTTTTCGTGATGTCAGCTTCTTGCTGCGTCGCAGCCACAATGAGCAGGTGGCAAAGATATTGCGCGACCCAGAGGCCAGCGATAATGACAAGTATGTCGCACTCACTTTCCTGCGTAATGCAGAGGTGGCAGCCAAAGGCCAATTGCCTCTGTGCCAGGATACGGGTACTGCTATTATCCATGGCGAGAAAGGTCAACAGGTTTGGACCGGCTTCTGTGACGAAGAAGCACTTTCTTTGGGTGTATTCAAGACATATACCGAGGAGAATCTTCGCTATAGCCAGAATGCTCCGCTGAATATGTATGACGAGGTGAACACCAAGTGCAATTTGCCTGCTCAGATTGACATTGAGGCGTGCGAGGGCATGGAGTATCACTTCCTGATGGTTACCAAAGGTGGCGGTTCTGCCAACAAGACTTATCTCTACCAAGAGACCAAGGCTCGTATTCAAAACCCCGGTACGCTGGTGCCTTTCCTCGTTGAGAAAATGAAAAGTTTGGGTACGGCCGCTTGCCCTCCTTACCATATCTGTTTCGTGATCGGTGGTACATCTGCTGAGAAAAACCTTCTGACGGTGAAGTTGGGTTCTACCCATTATTACGACGAGCTGCCTACTACCGGTGATGAGACCGGTCGTGCGTTCCGTGATGTCGAATTGGAGGAGACCCTGCTCAAGGAGGCGTACAAGATTGGTCTTGGTGCACAATTTGGTGGTAAATACATGGCTCATGATGTGCGCGTCATTCGTTTGCCACGCCACGGTGCAAGTTGCCCAATCGGTTTGGGTGTCAGCTGCTCAGCTGATCGTAATATCAAAGCGAAGATTAACAAGGATGGTATTTGGATTGAGAAGATGGATGATAATCCTGCTGCGCTCATCCCAGCCGAACTGCGCAACGCAGGTGAAGGTGACGCTGTGAAGATAGATCTCAACCAGCCTATGGCAGATGTTTGCAAGATACTCACCAATTACCCTATCGGTACACGTTTGAGCCTGAATGGTACGATTATTGTTGGTCGTGACATAGCTCATGCCAAGCTGAAGGCCCGTTTGGATGCCGGCGAGGGTATGCCTGAGTACATGCAGAACCACCCTGTTTACTATGCCGGCCCAGCCAAGACTCCTGCAGGCATGGCATGTGGCTCAATGGGCCCAACCACGGCGGGTCGTATGGATCCATATGTTGACGAGTTCCAGGATAATGGTGGCAGTTTGATTATGCTTGCAAAGGGTAATCGTTCTATCGATGTTACCAATGCGTGCCAAAAGCATGGTGGCTTCTACCTTGGTTCGATTGGTGGCCCAGCTGCTATCTTGGCTCAGAACAATATTAAGAGCATCGAGTGTGTAGAATATCCAGAACTGGGTATGGAGGCCATTTGGAAGATAGAAGTAGAAAACTTCCCCGCTTTCATCCTGGTGGACGACAAGGGTAACGACTTCTTCAAGCAACTGAAGCCTTGTGAGGGTTGCTCGATACTGAAATAATAATGACAGACAACAAAAAAACATTATGGCAACAGTTGCGCGTGAAATATCGCGTAGCTGTGGTGAATGAAAGTTCCCTGGGGGAGGTGCTGCATATGCACCTTTCCTTGTGGAACCTTATCTTGGTGATAATTGCGTTGACCGTATTAACGCTGGTGATGTTTGCGCTGGTGATTTGGTTTACGCCATTAAAAAATTATCTACCGGGATACAATGCTACAATTCGTGAGGAATTAGTGAGTGAGACCATGCGCATGGACTCGTTGCTGAACATGATGCGTGTACAGCAGGATTATGTTAGCGTCATTCGCGATATAGCTGCCGGTGGTGTGGAGTCTGACTCGATTCCCGACCTTGACTCGTTGTATTTGGTTAAACTGGAAGATATGAAGTTGGAAGCCAGCGAGCAGACCGCGCAGTTTATCTCTGAGTATGAAGCAGCCGAGCGCGAAAATCTGAATGTGTTTGATAAGGCAACGAGCAACGACTACCTGCCTGTGTTGTCTTGCCCCGTACAAGGTGTGATATGCGAACCATTTGCAGAAACGAATTATTATCAGGGTGTTCGCGTCCAAGCTCCAGCCCATGCTCATGTTTCTGCCGTTCTGTCGGGCACGGTGCTATCGGTTGCCTATAGTGTACAGCACCAATGGATGGTTATCCTTCTGCATGATGGGGATTATGTGAGTACGTATGGCTGGTTGGAGAAACCGATGTGTCGCGTGGGCGACAAAGTGAAGGCAGGCTCGGTATTGGGCTTGGCCGGTGATAAACCCGTCGGGTTGCAGATTTGGCAGCAAGGACATGCTGTTAACCCGGAAAGTGTCATCGCGTTCTGAGAGTTTTGAAGATTATGAAACAATTAGCAATATTAGGAAGCACAGGTTCAATCGGTACTCAAACGTTGGATGTGGTGCGTGAGCAGGTTGCAAAAGCGAAGGCCAATGGTCTGGACGAGGCGCCTTTCGGAGTGTATGCATTGGTCGCCAATCGAAGCGTAGATCTTTTGGTGAAGCAGGCGGTTGAGTTTCGTCCGGAGGTGGTCTGCATAGCCGATGAAAGCCTTTACGACCAGTTGCGTAATCAACTGCGTGATGCGCTGGGTGAGCACGCGTTTGGCTTAATGAAGGTGTGGGCAGGCGACGATGCGATTGCAGACATGGTGACGCTACCCAGTATTGATGTGGTAGTGGCCAGCATGGTAGGATATGCGGGACTGCGTCCTACGATATCTGCCATTCGTGCAGGCAAGACCATCGCGTTGGCCAATAAAGAGACACTGGTGGTGGCCGGCGAACTGATTTGCGGACTGGCGCACCAATATCATGCGTCAATACTTCCTGTGGATAGCGAGCATTCGGCTATTTTTCAGAGTTTGGCAGGTGAGGAAAAGAACGAGATTGAGAAAATTCTGCTGACCTGTTCGGGAGGCCCTTTCCGTAAGTGGACCAAAGAGCAAATAGCTAATGCTACGGCGGCAGATGCTCTCAAACATCCCAATTGGGATATGGGTGCGAAGATTACGATTGACTCGGCCAGTCTGATGAACAAAGGTTTTGAAGTAATTGAGGCAAAATGGCTCTTTGGCGTGGATGTAGATCAGATTGAGGTACTTGTACACCCCGAGAGTATAGTGCATAGTGGCGTCCAATTTCGTGATGGTGGTGTCAAGGCGCAATTGGGAGCGCCTGATATGCGTTTGCCTATCCAATATGCGCTGACCTATCCGCAGCGTTTGATAGCCGATTTCCCACGACTGAACCTGTTTGAGGTAGGACAACTCACGTTCGAGAAACCCGATTTGGAGCGTTTCCCTAACTTGGGCCTTGCGTACGAGGCAATGCGAAGAGGTGGTACTGTCCCATGCGTACTAAATGCGGCTAACGAAGTTGTCAATCTGGCTTTCCGACAAGGTAAGATAGGATTCTGGCAGATGAGCGAAGTCATGGCCAAAGTGATGGATGCGATGCCCTATATTGCCAAGCCTACTTACGAGGACTATGTGTGCTGTGATCAACAGACTCGCATCATGACTGAAGGGTTGATCTGACCTGACATACTACGGCATCAAAACGATTAAGGTGTGATGCACCTGAAATTAACGAATTTTTGAACACCCTCTAAAGAAATATGACTATACTTATACGTGTTATTCAACTGATTCTGAGTCTGTCACTATTGGTGATGATTCATGAGTTTGGACATTTTGTGTTTGCTCGCCTCAATGGTGTGCGTGTTAGCAAGTTCTATATGTTCTTCAATCCCCAGATTTCACTGGTACGTATGAAGAAAATCAATGGGAAATGGCAGGTACGTTTCTTTGCAAAAAATGTGAAAGAATTTCAAAAAGTAGCTCTCGATGCACATGGCGACCCACTTTTGTGGGAAGACGATCCGGATGAGAATGTACGAAAGAAATGGGCCAAGAAAGACGAGATGACCGAAGCCGAATGGGAGGAAATAGAACGCGATTTCAATTTCGGTCGCTCTTTGCGTCACAAAGGACATCCCAAGTTTACGATAATTGAAGAAGAGGACTTACCTTTGCTGGATGATGC
This sequence comes from Paludibacteraceae bacterium, assembly GCA_024399615.1. Classification (GTDB taxonomy): domain Bacteria; phylum Bacteroidota; class Bacteroidia; order Bacteroidales; family Paludibacteraceae; genus Colicola. The sequence goes on from JAKSNQ010000011.1 coordinate 11,115, forward strand.
CGATTGGCGTAAGTATCCAGAAACAACCGAATGGGGTCTGGGTTGGTTGCCGCTGGGTGGCTATTGTGCTATTGCAGGCATGGTGGATGAAACCACCAGTGCAGACCAGTTGGGTAGTGAACCTAAAGAATGGGAATATCGTGCCAAAAAAACGTGGCAACGCCTGCCCATCATTTGCGGTGGTGTATTAGTGAATTTCATCGGTGCGTTCGTTATTTATTCGGCCATCTTGGGCCATTGGGGTACCGACACGTTACCACTGCGAAATGCGACATATGGTTTCGAATATAGCGAAGAACTTCGCAACGAAGGTCTGCAGTCGGGTGACCTGATTGTAAGGGTAGGAGATAAAACTCCCGAGACCGTGAAGGATTTGCTGAACTGGATGGTGATAGAGGGTGAGCATGACTTATTGATTCTGCGCGGTCATGACACGATTCCGATGACTCTTAGCGATAATTTTGACCAGAAAGTGTTGGCAGCGGGCGGTAGCAGTTTTATCTCTTTCCGCTTCCCATTTGTTGTTGACTCCGTGATGCCTAACACCCCAGCCGCTTTGGCTGCTATTCCTTTGCAGGCAGGCGACTCGATCGTAACCATCAATGGTGTAGTGACTCCATGCTATCAGGATGTTGTTGCCAAATTGGATTTGTTGGCTGGAGATAGCGTCACTTTGGGGGTGGTTCGTCAGGGAGAACAGATGGACTTGTCCCTCTTGTTGGACGAAAATGGAAAGATGGGTGTTTTCCCACGTTCGATATATGATTTCCTCCGCTTGGAGCATCGTGATTATGGTTTCTTTGAGGCCATTCCTGCCGGTATAGCATACGGGTGCGAAACGTTGGTCAACTACGTGAAGCAATTTCGTTTGGTATTCACCCCTCAAGGAGCCAAGAGTTTAGGCGGTTTTGGTTCAATAGGCAGCCTCTTCCCTCCAATGTGGGACTGGCATGCTTTCTGGCTGATGACGGCCTTCCTGTCAGTTATCTTGGGATTCATGAACATTATCCCAATCCCGGGACTAGATGGTGGGCACGTGATGTTCCTCCTTTGGGAGATGGTGACAGGTAAGAAACCGAGCGATAAGTTCATCGAGATTGCGAATAATATAGGTTTTTACTTGCTGTTAGCGTTGCTTATCTTCGCGAATGGCAATGATATACTCAAGTTGTTTATCAAGTAAGTGCTTTCCATGTCCATCAAACGAACATATCTGATAGTGCTGAGCGTGTTTTGTATGAGTTTGTGTGCCCTAGGTGTGCATGCTCGAAATGAAAAAAACGAAGTTCTGTACACGATCAGTGGTTACGTTTTCGATGCGGGCAGTGGTGAACGCCTGATAGGTGCCACCCTCATCGATACGATTAGCCGGCAAGGTTGCGTGACCAACGAAGCGGGATTCTTCTCGCTCACCTTGTCGCGTGGCATGCATGCGCTTATCGCCAGTTATGTGGGTTACGAACTGTCGCCTGTCAAGTCGGTTGAGTTGACCAAGGATATTTTCCTGAAAATACGTCTCCGACCAGACAACGAGCTCACCGAGATCGTTGTGTCAGGCCAAGACCTTGCCATTGGCTCAGCCAATAGCCCACAAATGTCGGCTATTCAGGTATCCGGCAGTCAGGTCAAGAACATGCCGTCCATTGGTGGCATCGCAGATGTGATGAAAGCTGTGAAGATGCAGCCGGGCGTGCAGTCCGGTGGTGATGGTTCGTCCACCATCTATGTGCGAGGTGGCGGTCCTGACCAAAATTTAATACTTCTGGATGGTGTGCCATTGTACAATGTGAATCACGCTTTTGGTTTATTCTCCGTATTCAATGCCGATGCGGTCAAAACCGTCACACTCTATAAGGGTAATTTCCCTGCGCGCTATGGCTCTCGACTGTCATCCATTATTGATGTACGCACCAATGAAGGTTCTGCTACGGGTTGGCATGCGGGTGTGCAATTGGGTTTGTTGTCTACGTCGCTCAATTTTGAGGGACCTATTTTCAGTAAGAACGAAATGTTACTTCGCCACAAAGGAGACACTGTGATAGGCCGCACTCGATTCAAGTTGTCTGCGCGCAGAACGCACTATGATGCGCTCTTATCTCCTATCATGAGACGTGTGGTTCAGGGGCAATATACGGGTAATAACGAGACGAATGCCAGAAGTTATTTCTACGATGTCAATGCCAAAATCAGTCATGCCATTTCTGATTACGACAAACTGATAGCAACGTTTTATATGGGTGACGATGACATCCTCGTGGACTATAACAAGACGCAGATGGTTGACGATATGTCTTACCAAAGTGCGATGAATCAAACCTGGAGTTGGGGAAATATCATGGGGGCGCTCAAGTATGAACATATTTTCAGTTCGCGCCTTTTCTCCAAGACGCAAGTGAGTGCTACCAGTTATCAATATACCCTCAGTCAGAACATGCACGTGAATCAGCCTGACGAACAGGACCTTCCATTTACATACAATCAGAAAATGCGCTATCGCTCCAACCTGATTGACTTGTCGGTGCGCGAAGATCTTGAGTGCATGCCTAACCGCAAGAACCTCATTCGTATGGGTGTTGAATATGCTCACCATCGATTCTCACCTTTGGTGACCAATCTCTGGTCGATGGAATCAGACTTAGGGCTGTTGCAGCAACTTGATACAGCTTATTCCCAAGGCGAATCTCGTGCGCATGAGATTGTTGTTTATGCAGAGGATAATATCAGCCCCAATGACTATTTCAGTATGAATATCGGTTTGAGAACGGGCCTCTATATTATCGAAGGAAAGACATATCCCAATTTTGAACCTCGCCTGGGCGCGCGTGTACGTTTATATAAGGACTTGAACATGAAAGTGTCTGCCTCGTACATGAATCAGTTTGTTCACCTGCTCAGTAATTCGATGATATCCAATCCCTCGGATCTTTGGGTACCCGTTACCAAGGACATCCCTCCGATGAGTTGTGTACAGGCTGCAGCAGCCTTGGCCTACCAGATTCCTAATGTGGGCGAGTTCTCGATAGAGGGCTACTACAAACGAATGTGGAACCTGCTGGAGTATAAAGAGGGAGCATCTTTCTTTGGTTCCGCGACCGATTGGCAGGACAAAGTAGTGACAGGCATAGGATGGAGTTATGGTGTTGAGTTCCTCTTTCAACGAAAAGTAGGCGCAGTAACCGGTTGGCTGGGGTACACATGGAGTCGCTCCATGCGACAGTTCGATCAGGAGGGCATGGTGATAAACTTTGGTAAACCGTTCCATGCTAAGAACGACCGTGAGCATGACATCAGCCTCTCGCTGCAATACCAGATTAACCGCTACTTCGATATATCAGGCTCGTTTGTCTATGGAACGGGTGCCAGAGCGACATTGGCGACGCAGAACTACTACGACAAAACGCATGGTGATTATGTAGAATTTATCACAGAGCGAAATAACTATCAAATGCCTGATTATCATAGACTTGATCTTGGTTGCAATATTCATATCCCCAGCAAAAAGGCGGGCGATAAAACCCTATCCAAAAATGGTTGGCTCTACGATGCCGAACACCTGATTAATATCAGCGTGTACAATGTCTATTGTCGTCAAAATCCCTACATGATGTATCAGGATGGCATGAAACTGATGCAGATATCGTTGTTCCCGGTTCTGCCAAGTATAAGTTATAGTTTCAGTTTCTAATGTCTGTATGGCAGTTCAAATAATTCTCCTGTAAAGATGAAGCAAAAAATATACATAGTTATGCTCCTCGTGCTGGCGCTGACCGGCTGCAAGGATTTCTTCTATTCGGAGGTTACCTACAAGGGCCCCGAACAGAATGGCCTGCTGACCGTGAATGCAGAGTTTACGCCAGATCAGACGCCTATGGTCTATGTGTCTCGCTCCTATTTCTTCACCGACACAGCACAGATTGACTCAGTACAATATGGCGTGAACAAGACCAATCGTTATGCAGGATATCTCAAGAATGCCTATGTGAGCATGCGTGTTAACAATGAGATAGTTGTTCCTTTTCAGATGCAGGTCAATAAACCACCATTGTATCAGTATAGTGATTCACTGGTGTACTACACTCCTGCGCGCGAAATGAAGATTCATGCCGGTGACACCGTTCGATTGATGGTCGGTCACGATGAGTATGGTCATGCAGAGGCAATGCAGGTATGCCCCAGTTTGCCCAATGTTCGATTCGTGGACATGAGTCTCACCGAGAATGGACAGATAAAGTTGTATGTACTTATCGATCAGTATGAGGGTAACCCCACGGATGTACTGAGTCTGAACTTTTATTTTGATGAGCTGCAGGGACGTAAGATAGTCAATGGTGATACGATTGAATTGAAGGCGAATACCGTGAGCCGAAAAGTCTATGTCTATACCATGACTCCTGCTTTTCGTTATATCTATAATTACGAGTATTCATCTGGCTTCTGTGGTGGTCGTGTTCTTTACTATGCACTTAGTCAGGCCACCGAAACGGCTCGGTCGGCACAACTTTTCATTGACCAGCACCTGCTCCTCTATAACGAGGTACTGGCAGGAGGGAAGTTGGAGATAGACAAGATGTCGGTTATCTGCAATGCTGAGGCAATGACTTGGGATGGATTCCAGTACAGCCGTTCCTTCCTTCAAGCGAGAAAAGGCTTCAATGCTTACGACGAGGACCTCAGTCACTTGCCTGCTACCGAAGATGGTGCTATTCCTAATCTGATGGAAGATCTTATCAATGAACTGGGAAATCAAGAGGATTTTCAGGTCTTCTGCAATATGAAAGGAACTCCTAATCAGGCTGTTGGTCACTTCTCCTTGCGTCAGCAATTGTGGCAGAAGATTAGTTACACTCGTGAGGATGGATTCTCTGTGACAGACGCAGAACGTGTTGATTAATAACCGCTTTAGCGGAAGTGCTTTAGAATATAATTTTTTAAATATGAAAGAGATTGTTTATTTGGGATTAGCGCTGGTTTGTAGTGCGCTTTTATGTGTTTTTGCTCCTGCGTATTTTACTTCGCAAGAGGATGCAAATCATTATTTTGAAATGAAGTTTATGGGCATTCAGGCCGAACAATACAATGCCGAAGGTCGTTTGGTTGCCGATGAAACGTTTACCTATGCCGACACCAATGAATCGGGTGAAGTACTCTCTACTCATACCGGTGCTACGCTGATGAACACATGGGCATTACCCCTGTTGGCTATTGTTATGATGCTGCTCTGCGCCGTGGATATCGTGTTGGGAATCTCTGCTTCGCGAGTGAAGCAGCTCTTCCTTCAGGCTCGACTCAATATTGTTACACTCATCATATCGTTGGGTTACTATGCGATGTTGGCGCTCTACATTTTCTTTGTGTCTGCCCGTTTTGATTTGGATTGGCATTTGGCATGGCCTGCATGCTTGCCACTCGTTGTTATGATATTGGTTTTCATGGCGATGCGTAGCATTTCGCTCAATGCGAAGAAACTGAAAAAAACACTCTCGGGCTCTATACGATAATGAAAAAAGGACTTTTGTATATGCTGACCATCGTTTCAGGGCTGCTGCTTAGCATCACGTCGATGGCTCAGACGCGCTATACCATCAATGGCTACGTGTCCGATTCCGAATCGGGCGAGCGCTTGATTGGTGCTACGGTCTATGACACCATCTCTCATCGCGGCGTGGTGACTAATCAGGCCGGTTTTTATACCCTGTCTCTTCCTGCAGCAGAAGCAGGACTGCAGGTTAGTTATGTGGGCTATCACCCTACCGATGTGCGTAAGATTGTGCTCCACGGCGATACGCTAATCAATATCACTATTCGCTCCAATACGCGCCTGGACGAGGTGACGATTGTTGGTAATCAGTCGATTAGCGGACCGGAGTCGGCGCAGATGTCGGCAGTGGAAGTGCCTATCGAGCAACTGAAAGCAATCCCTATGATAGGTGGCGAGGTGGATATTCTCAAGGCCATCCAGCTCCTGCCCGGTGTGCAATCTGGTGCCGAGGGTTCGGCGGGTGTGTATGTGCGCGGTGGTGGACCAGACGAGAACCTGATTCTCCTGGATGGTGTGCCATTGTACAACGTCAACCACCTGATGGGCTTCTTCTCGGTATTCAATGCCGATGCGGTCAAGAACGTGACGCTCTACAAGGGCAATTTCCCTGCTCAGTATGGTGGTCGCTTGTCCTCGATCATCGATGTGCGGCAGAACGATGGTAACGCGCAAGCCTATCATGGAAACCTTTCTGTGGGACTGCTCTCGGCTAAGTTCAACGTGGAGGGGCCTATCCCTCACAAGCACGACTCAACGGGCCGCACTACCTTCAACGTGTCGGCACGACGTACCTATTTTGATGCGTTTGTTGCACCTTTGGCTGCGCTGATCTCGGCGGCAACGTCAGCAGGTGAGATGGCTATTGCTCCAGGTGCCTATTTCTATGACGTCAACGCCAAGTTGAGCCATACCTTCGCCGATGAGAACAACAAACTGTCCGCCTCTTTCTACATGGGAGATGACGTCATCTATGCCAATATTTCTGATCAGTACAAGGATCATGAGACCATGGAGAAGCAGCAGATGAACTTCCGCATGGGGTGGGGTAACCTGCTGGGGGCTATCAACTGGGAGTCGCGTATCACGCCACGTCTGTTCTCCAATACGCAGCTGTCCTATACCCGCTACCGCTACAAGGTGGACGAGGGCCTGTCGATGACGACCAAGGAGATGGGCGGCACATCCTTTAAGTTCGATCAGTCGATGGGCTTCTCCTCATCGATGCGCGACCTCATGCTGCAGAGCAATTTCGACTGGTCTCCACTCCACAACAATACCCTTCGCTTCGGTGCCGAATATACCTATCACCAGTTCCGCCCCGAGGTGAGCAATTTTTACCTGTTTTCCAGCCTGGATAAGGAACAGATGCGCGTAGATACCACCCTCACAGACGGTACGATGCATGGCCATGAGGCGGCTATCTACGTAGAGGATCAGTGGTCACCATGGCATTGGCTGAAACTCAACATCGGTGCGCGTGCGTCCCTCTATTCCATCGAGGGCAAGGTATATCCCAGCATCGAGCCTCGTGCGGGCCTGCGTGCGCTATTGTATAAGGACTTGTCTTTCAAGGCTTCCTACAGCTACACCACACAGTATATCCACCTGCTCAGCAGTTCGGGTATGTCTTTGCCAACCGACCTTTGGGTGCCTATCACCAAGGATATCCCGCCTATGCGCTCGATGATAGTGGCAGCGGGTCTGAGTTACAACCTGCTCAATCAGTGCGAATTAAGTGTCGAGGGCTACTACAAGAAGTCGCTCAATCTGGTGGAGTACAAGGACGGTGCCTCTTTCTTCTCGTCTGCAACCTCATGGCAGGACAAGGTGGCCCTGGGTGAAGGCTGGAGCTATGGCGTCGAGTTTTTGGCGCAGCGCAAAGTGGGACCGGTCACCGGCTGGATTGGCTACACATGGTCGCGCACCATGCGTCAGTTTGACCGCCCAGGACAGATGATCAACTACGGCAAGCCTTTCCATGCCAAATACGATCGTGAGCATGACCTCTCCATCACCCTGCAATATGCGATCAACAAGGTTGTAGATATCTCCGGTACCTTCGTCTATGGTACAGGTACACGCGCTACATTAGCAAAGCAGATCTATTACGATCCGTCTGAATTGGGTGGACAAGTGGACTATATCGAGGAACGTAACAACTACAAGATGCCTGATTATCACCGACTTGACTTGGGTGTCAACTTCCATTTCCCTCACAAGTATTCGCTCTGGGGGCAGACCGACCATACCCGTCGTCAGTGGCGCAAATACTGGGCAGACCCTGAGGACCATGAGCAATTTATGGAGAAGTACAATAGCGGCCGCTGGACCTGGCTCAAAGATGCGGAGCACCTTCTCAATATATCGGTGTACAACGTCTATTGTCATGCCAATCCGTTCATGATGCTACCTGACAGCTACACCAATTCGCTTCGCCAGATTTCCATCTTCCCAATCCTGCCAAGTATCAGTTATACATTCAAGTTCTAATCCACTCCTATAGTTTGTTAGGAATTATTCAGTTCAACATGAAACGTATATTTCTATATATTCTCCCCCTCCTTCTCCTTACCTCATGCGGCGAGGATAACTGGTTCTCGCATCGCATCGAGTACAACGATGTGATTGAGCCCCAGCAGATGGTGCTGACATCCTTCCTGAAGGTTGGGAAGTACCCCTTTATTGATGTTAATCACAGTTGGTTCTTCCTCGACCCCAATAGTACCAAGCACGAGGCGGATGAATACTACTATTCGGGAATAAATGTAGGTTATCTCACCGATGCTGTCGTCACGCTCACCGTTAATGGCAGTAAGGTCTATAACCTTCATTACGATGTCGTCAATCGCTGTTACCTGACCTTTGATTACACCGTAACTGAGGGTGACCAGCTGCTGGTTACGGCCACTCATCCCGACTATGGTACCGTCACCGCCACCGAGCATGTCCCCTATGCTATCCCTTTCACGGTTGACCATCTTGCCGAGGATGGCTACAATGCTACCTTTGACCTCCACCTCCAGCCTTACCACTACACCGAGGGGGATGTCCTGTGTTTGCGTGCCAAGACCTTTGTTCGTCAAGAATACTATACGTACGATCAAGAACTACTGGGCTACAGAGACACGACCTTCTTCTACCATGGCGAGATCTTAACCTACGAGATTCCGATCTATGGCGATTATCACGACACGTGTTACATTGGTCAACAACAAATCGACTGCATCTATGGGCGGCATGTCGAACTTGCCTTTTTTGAAACCAATAAGAGCATGTCTCAAGGCTATTACGGCGCTGATGGCAGACGTGGTTTGGGGCTGTGCCTGCCTGCCAGTGCTGTGGGAGATGGCTTGACCATCCCAATGGCGACATATATCACGTACAAACCTCGCGAGGATTATGTCTATGATTATGATGATTATTATGATCGCTCCCCTTATCGCGATTCAATTGCCTTCTCGCTCGATAGTATTCAGGTCGATGTGATTGTACTCTCTGAGCAGGAAGCTATGTGTCGTTTGGCCAACGAGAAACTCTATGGTTCGTACTACATACCTTCCTACCCGCAAGGTGAGACGACTGTTGTTGATGGGGATGAGTTTGTTGACATGATAGAGGATATTTTCGAGACCATGGGCAATATGGAGGGCTATCAGGTGTATGACAATGTGGACGGAGGCATCGGTCATGTGACGGCCTCTGCCATCCAATCGGTCATCCTCAAAAAGTAATGATAACAGATGGAGGTTTTATTAGGAAAGACATTAACTGAACTGCAAGAAGTGGCACTGGCGTGCGGACTCAAGAAGTTCGCCGGTAAGCAACTGGCCGAGTGGTTGTACGTCAAGCGTGCTACCAGCTTCGATGAGATGACCAATATCTCGCTCATAGGGCGTCAGACTTTGGCAGAACGTTATGTGATTGGTCGTAAGGCTCCGGTTGCCGAGGCTGTTTCGAAAGATGGTACGCGCAAGTACCTGTTTGAGGTAGAGACGGCGCGTGGCAAACAATATATCGAGTCGGTCTATATACCTGTGATGCAAGGTGAAGAAATGGAGGATGGCGACGATGATATGCCACGTAATGTGCGCCGTGCTACGCTATGTGTCAGTACGCAAGCGGGCTGTCGTATGGGATGCCGATTCTGCATGACTGGTACACTCGGTTTTCAAGGTCATCTTACTGCTGCAGATATCCTTAACCAGATATTTTCGGTGCCGGACTCGCAATCTCTCACCAATCTTGTTTATATGGGAGAGGGGGAACCGATGGATAATATATCCGATGTTCTTCGCAGCCTTGAGATTATGACGGCGGACTATGGTTGTGCTTGGTCACCACGGCGCATCACGGTCAGCACTGTGGGAGCCGGTGAGGGATTGGATCGTTTCCTCCGCCAGTCTGATTGCCATCTCGCTATTTCTCTCCACAATCCGTTCTCAGCCGAGCGAGCCGAGATTATGCCCGCCGAGAAACTGCGCTCTATACAGCAGGTGCTCAATTGGGCTGCGCAGTTCGATTTTCGCCATCAGCGTCGCCTTTCATTTGAGTATATTGTGTGGGGTGGGGTCAACGACTCTATGCGCTATGCCCAAGAACTACGACGTCTCTTGCAACCATTCTCACCTCACTGCAGACTCAATCTCATACGTTTTCATGCCGGTGTGGAGGAGTATTCACAGAGAACCGATCAGCAGACTTTTCCTGCTACCAACGAGAAGCAGATGCAGTGGCTATGCGATTACCTCAACCAAAATGGAATCACTACCACGATTCGCCGCTCTCGTGGAGAAGATATTCTCGCCGCATGTGGCATGCTGGTCAATGCATTAAAAGAATAATAACGAACTTATGGGATGTTTTACAGACGTCCCCACTACATCATGAAAAAAATACTTTTCTTAATCCTGGCCGGAACTATGATGCTGGCCGGATGTCAACAAAAAAGCGATTTACAAAAACGAGCAGAATGTTTTGAACAACAGCTTCCAGCGGTACGTGAAGCACTACGTAATGTCGGATTGGCAGTTGTGGTGGTGAAAGATAACCAAATCGTTTATGATAACTATTTTGGTTATAAGAACTTGGAATCCGAGCAACCCTTGACTGCGGATTGTCTGTTCCGTATTGCCTCCATCAGCAAGTCGTTTACCACAACCTCGCTACTGCAACTGATGGAGCAGGGAGTATCGCTGGGAACGGATTCGTTGGAGACCTTATCTTTACAGACAGATGTGAGTAAATTGGCGGGCTTCCCCATCAGAAATCCGAAATACCCCGAGCAGGTTATCACGCTTGAGATGCTTTTGTCGCATACTTCGTCAATTTGTGACGCAGAGGGATATTTCACGCTCAACGTCATCAATCCTGAGAGCAACCCCAATTGGGCCAATTGCTATCGTGACTATGCACCTGGAGAAGGGTACGAGTATTGCAATCTCAATCTGAACCTGGCCGGCACATTCCTTGAGCGTCTTAGCGGCGAACGCTTTGATCAATATGTGGTGAATCATGTGCTCAACCCCTTGGGCTTGTATGGCGGCTATTGCGTAGATTCGTTGGATGCGTCCCGTTTTGCCTCGCTCTATTGTGAGGAGGCCGATTGGGACTATACTCACGAGGAATTTCTTGCGCATCAGATAGAAGGATGGCCTTTTGTCAACGTGGATGAGGATGCCTATGCACCACGAAGCGAACGTATTCGCAACTACACTTTTGGCTACGATACCCCCGTGTTCTCACCTACCGGAGGCATGAAACTATCTGCGCTGGATTTGGCAAAGTACATGATGATGCACATGAACTACGGAACGTCACCCGATGGTATTCATATTATTTCCGAGGCAATGAGTCGGCAGATGCAGACACCTCGTTCTTCCGACGAAAACTATGGCCTTTCTCTTTGGCAGACCGATACTTATTCACCGGGAGTTGTGCTGACCGGTCATACGGGTGGTGCATATGGTATGCGCAGTGCCATGTTCTTCCAGCCAGAACAGAAGTTTGGTTTCGTCATCATCAGTAATGGTGCGCTCGAAAACTTGCCTGATTCATCTCAGGCTGCTGACCCCTCTGGTAGTTGGGCCGGTTGTGGCAATATCCTCACCGCCACTGGGCGACTTATATATGAATGCTTTATCTTGTAAACCCTCTTTGCTATCGGTTTTCTCAATAGCACTATTGAATAAAAGCGTTGCCAACTTTTGCTGGCAACGCTTTTTTGTAGTACTTTTGCAGCACGTAAGAGAAATAACCGACGAGTTCGGTGAATTGTGTTGTTTTTTCGTCATATCGAATGTGAAAGGCGGCTCGCGTTGTGAAATGCTGGTCGCCTTTATTCATGCATTTACATTTTGAGCATGGCATACGACAGAGACTCTGTTACCATCTGCACAAATCGGGAAGTGGCTCGTTTGACGTAACTGTCTTTGAGTGTATGCGCACAACCGATATAGGTCTGGGGCATTTCATCTATGCGAATCCCACTTAGTCCGGAGTGGACTTTGGTGGATATGCCTGCCTGAATGGTGACAAACCGACTATGTTCAACCAAATCAAACAGCAGATTCGGATCATCAATCTCGATTCTTGGGTCCAGTGTGATATTGTTCTCTTCTGCTATTCGGTTGATCAGATGTCTGCTTTGCAGATTATTGCTTGGTAATGCCAGTGGCATCTTGGCCAGTTCGGCCAACGATATGGACTGCTTCGATTGCTTCAGTGGTGCCAAATCGGGGTGTGACGATGAGAACACGGCATACAGATGGTCTTTGTATAGTTCTTGACTGGAAATCAGGTCATTAGGTGTGATGTTGTAGGCTAAAACGACATCCAGTTGCAGGTTGTGGAGCAACGAATAGATGTCGCTGACATTGGTATAGTGAACATACACTCTCACTTTGGGGTAGGCACGAACGAAATCGCGCACCACTTCCGTGATGACCGAACTGCCCGTGTATGAGATGCCAATCTTTAGTGTTCCAGTGAGGGTTTCTTGCATGTCGGTTATGGCATGGCGACACGACTCGGCATGCTCTATGGTCGAAAGGGCCAGAGGCAATAATCGCTCGCCTGCTTCGGTCAATGCTACTGAGTGTGAGTCGCGGCATAAAAGCGACACGCCAAATTCGGCCTCCAATTGACGAATCTGCTGCGAGAGGGTTGATTGCGAAATGAACAACCGCTTGGCGGTCTCGGAAAAACTGAGTGATTCTGCTATTTGTACAAAATAGCGAAGTTGACGAAGTTCCATAGTTGGTAGTGTTAGTTATTGGACTGCGAAATTACTCATTTATCCTGAATTATGCAAACTATTTGCTAATTTTATTGCATATTTCGAAAAAAAATAGTAATTTTGCGCCCTGATAATGAAAAAAGGATGTTCTTTACCATGAAAAAGATAGTACTATTTGCTTTTTTGCTTTGGACGATTGTGATGCAGGCCGGGGTCACTACCTACACATTTACTTCCATCAATTGGGCCAGTAAACAGGGTGCTACGACATGTGACAATGTGTCGGACGGCTGGATTTGTGACCAAGCTGCATCTGAATATCAACCCGGGCGCAACGATGCGGCTGGCGAACTTATGAGCAAGGGAGTTGGCGTAAAAACAGGTACCACTGGAGCCGGAGCTACCTCAGTGCGGTCCTTTACAAATGTCAGACAGATTCGATTGAATTTCTGCCTTAATAGCAGTAAGGGAAAAGGTGTTATTTTTGTACAAGTTGGCAACAATGACGTTGATTCATTGGTAATCCGAAAGCCTGCTGTATCGGGTAGTGGAGTGTACAATCGTGACTCGATTTTGACGCTCGATGGCAGCAAGTCGGGTAATGTTAAATTTTGGGTCAAGTGTATTGAGAATGGCATCTATCTTAACACCCTTACCATTCGTGCTGAGGAGGGAGCAGGTACGCCGTTTACTACGAGTTCGTACCGATTGGTGACTGCTGAAGAACAACTGCAAGACTCTGATCAGATTATTATTGGTGTTCCATCTGCAGGCAGAATCATGGGGTATTTTGATGAGACCATCAGTCAAAACAATATTCATGCAATTCGTGGCAGTTTTTCGTCCGATGGCAACACAGTAGCGGCACGTGATGAGGCTATATATACGCTTCGCAAATTTATGTTAGGAGACACACTTCCCTGCTATTATATACAAGATGAAATCCGCTATGAGGAGGCATATCTTGTTGCCAGCGGAGGACGCACAAAAAATCGTTTGTCGCTTTGGACTCATCTCTATGACAGCCGAACCTATGGCAATTATGGCTATTGGACGATAGCTGTGGGAGACAATGGAGATGCCACCATCTGTAATCTGGGCAATAGTCTGGGCAGATACTTGCAGTACAATGCCGGCAATAGTCCCGATTTGTTTGGATGTTACCAACAGCAGGGAATGCAAACACCCGTGAAGATCTATCGGGAAGTTCAGGCGCTTGGCGACGTTCAGGGAATAGTGGCTCCTATGGCTAATTTTGGTATGCTGCAGTTGAACGATGGTGTGGTGGATAAAACGATGACCATCGAAGTGAATGCCAATCGGCTGACTGAAGAGATACAAGCATCTCTTACAGATGTCTCCTCTGATAGCCATGGACAACCAGTCTTTTCTCTTTTGCAGAACCGGATTGATCGAGATGGAGATAACCTGTCAATATGCTTCCATGCCACCGAGCCCGGCCACTATCGCGCTACACTTACACTCACTTCCGGCCCTATTGTTGAAACCGCTGTTGTGATGGCGCAAGTTGCTGGTTTACAACATGTTGTTTCTGCTGTTGCCCAGCCTGACTACAGTACGCTCTACATGGGAGAATTGGAGGTGACCAAGAAGTTTGATCGTTACATTTTTGTGCGCGATGCAACAGGTAGTATGCTCCTCTACGACACCGGTGACAGTAGTGGGCAACGCTATGGACAGGGACTTCTGTCTGGTGATATACTGACGGGCGTGATAGGGCGTTTCCAAAACTATTTCGGTCTGCCGGAATTGCTCCCTACGCAAACTTTTTCAAGCCGTCATGGTTCTGCTGATGCCTTGCCTGAAATCATGACCCAAGCACTTGACTCTGCCGATGTTTGCCGATTTGTCAAGCTGCCGCGCGTTGTCATCGACGACGACAATTCCATCGTCTGGCAAGGTGAACAAATACCGGTGGTCGATGCATTTGGTGTGGGGATTATTCCTCAGGAAACGTTGGATCTTACGGCTATCGTCATGTGGAGTTGGGATCATTTGGAACTTTGGATAGTGAACCAGACTTCGCCTGTTGCTACCGATCTCGAACTGCACCCAGACTCTTCTTGCGAGCCTCGTTTAGTCATCGAGAACGGTCATCTGTTCATTGTTACCCACCAGGGACGATTTACGCTTATGGGCAATGCCTTGCCCTAACGGTCAAACTCCTTTCTTTTATTGAGGGGCTATCGACAGTCTATTGAGAATATCCCTTAAAAACATTCCATAAAAAAGGCCTGCTCCGTATGGGAACAGGCCTTTTTATTGTTGAGTTCACTGATTAGAACACCTCGTAAGTATCTCACTTCATTAGAATCGCTCGCGAAACTCTGATGGCGTATAGCCTTTGGCCGCCTTAAAAAGGCGGTTGAAGTGCGACACGGTATTGAAACCGCAGGCAAAGCAGATGTCTTGCACGGGTAATTGAGTCTGTAGCAGCATGCGTGCTGCGATGCCCAATCGGTAGTCGATGATATAGTGAGCAGGTGTCTTGCCGGTGTGGTGGTGGAAGAAGCGTGAAAACGATTCGGGCGTCATGCAAACCAGTTTAGACAATGTCGATACACTCATGTCTTCCTGATAGTGAGAGGCCATGTATTCGCGTATCATCGAGATGCGGCGGTCCTCTACCGTTGATTGCGAGTTGCTATACGAGGTTGATGCCAACTCATGCGCACCCTTGTCTTCTGCCAAGGTGAAAAGCAGGTGGAGGAAATGGCTGAGTGTATCAAACTTATCTTTTGGATTTTTGAGCACTTGCAGGTCGTGTCTTACTTCCATGATAGCTTCTTCCGAGAAGCACAGACCACGTTGTGCGCGTATGATCATTTCCTTGATACCGGTGAGGGGACGCTTGCTGATGAGCGGTTCGCTGAATATTTCCGGAGAAATGTGCATGGTCAGCTCGTAAATCTCGCGCTCAGGGCATTCGCCCTGTTCCCATACATGGATGAGCTTGGGACCTGTGATTAGTACTAACTCTAAATTGCCAATTGTTTCTGTGCTGTCGCCGACAATGCGGCGCACACCTGCGGCATTTTCGATAAAGTTAAGTTCGTACTCTTCGTGGCAATGGGCGGGGTATTCAAAGAATGTTTTGTGTCGATCACCAATGTAGTAAAGCTCCATTGGCTCCAATTTCGTTATTTCATTTACAATGTCTGCCATAAATTAGATTATTTCGGTTTTGTATGTTTTTGCTGTTTGTGAGAACTTTTTTTGAGGGTATAAGAATTACATCTTATAAAATCGAGTGCAAAGGTACGAAAATATCCTGATATATGCAAAAAATATCCTAAAAAAAGCAAAAAAAAATAAAAAAAACGCTTGAGAGAAAAAAAAACAAGGAAAAGATAGAATTTGAAAAGTAAAGATTGCAAAAAAAGTGTAATTTTGCACGTGAAAAATGAGAAGGGATAAATCCGGATTTCAAATTCCCAACTCATTTTGTGGCAATTTCATATCTTTGCACATGCTTACGTAAGGTATGTATTGTCGCTAAGCGCTTATTTTGGTACCAGATTATGAGAAAAATTTTCTTCTTTTTGTTTGCGATGATCATCGTTATGTTGGCATCGTGCACTAAGCAGCAGCCGGCTCAGGAGGAGCAGGATGCCGCGTCGTTTATTCTGAGCTTTGCTCCCGCTTGGAATTTGGGCAACAATATGGATGCTCATCGCGATGGTATGGCTCGCGAAGATGGATTTGACAACCCACCTGCAACCGAAGCAGTCTTTGCTACCTTGGAAAAAGCGGGCGTGAAGGGAGTGCGTATCCCATGCACATGGATGGGATGGATAGGAGAGGCTCCTGACTATAAGGTGGACGAGGCGCGTTTGGCTCGTGTGAAAGAACTGGTCATGTGGGCGCACAATCACAACCTCAAGGTGATGATCAATATTCACCATGATGGCTTTGGTGCTGAGTTTGACCCTGAAAAACGCAAGGCATATTGGTTGGACATTGCTACTGCTGCACAGGATTCTGCTGTTAACGAGCAAATAAAGGCAAAGCTCTATGCGCTTTGGTTCCAAATCGCTTCTTATTTTAAGGAAGAGAGTGCTGACTGGTTGATGTTCGAGACCATGAATGAGATTCAGGATGGATATTGGGGAAAAGGCGCGCACCTCACCGATGGTGGCGCGCAATACCGCGTATTGAACGAGTGGAATCAGGTGGCACTCAATGCTATCCGTGCTGCAGGTGGTGAGAATAGTCGCCGTTTCGTGGGCGTTCCTGGTTATGTCACCAGTCCTGAACTGACATGCGAACATCTTGTCCTGCCTACAGACTGCGTTGAGGGTAAACTCCTCGTGGCTGCTCATAGTTATGACCCATGGCCATATGCCGGCAGTGGCGAAAACTCTGAATGGGGACACACCGGTACCGATGTTGCTCCATATTGCGATGAGGCAGGTTATGTTTGGAAGCTTGACCAACTCGTTGAGACGTTCGTTAAGCAGGGTGTCCCTGTTTATTACGGCGAGTTCGGCTGTGTCTATCGCGGGGATGAAAAAGGTGAGGCTTTCCGCAAATACTACATCGAGTATGTATGCAAGGCTATGGCCGATCGCGGTATTGTTGGTTTCTGGTGGGACAATTCATACGAAATGGTCGGTGATGATGCTTTCGGTCTGGTTAATCACAATACCGGTGAATTTATTCAGAACGGAGCCGAGGTCCTGGAGATTATGGCGAAAGCATGGGGCTGCAAGGATGCTGACTATACGTTGGAGAGCATCTACAACCGAGCACCTCAATTCTGATTTTGGGCTTTCTTCGCGCATGCCTGCGCGATGCGCGCACGTTATATAATATAGGTGACATCACATATAGCATAGACTCCCCTTCTTATTGCTAAAACAAAACAAAATAAATAAACAATCTTTAATTATTAACCCTTTTTAATTTATTGCCAAATGATGACAAAGAAAACACTCGTTGCTCGAGCAGCTTTGTGGCTGATTGGTATGCTTTTCGTACCAGTTGCTATGATGGCTCAGGTAACAGTATCCGGTATCGTCACCGACGGAAGCGGTGAACCGGTGATTGGCGCAAGCGTTTTGGAAAAAGGAACAGCTAACGGTACCGTTACCGATTTTGACGGTAAGTTTGCTGTGAATGTTGCCAATGCTAACGCCACGTTAGTCGTATCTTACGTAGGTTTGGAGACTCAAGAAGTTGCTCTCCGTGGACGTAAGGTGGTAAATGTAACTTTGAAAACCAACGAAGAAGTCTTGGATGAAGTCGTTGTCGTTGGTTATGGTACGATGAAAAAGTCTGACCTTTCTGGTGCTACCGTTTCCATGAAGGAGTCTGACCTTCGTCAATCCATCTCTACTTCACTTGACCAGACCCTCCAGGGTAAGGCTGCCGGTGTAACCGCTGTTACTACTTCTGGTGCTCCTGGTTCTTCAAGCTCTATCCGTGTCCGCGGTCAGGCTACTGTCAATGCGAATGCAGAACCTTTGTACGTAATCGATGGTGTCGTTGTACAAGGTGGTGGTAACTCTGGTGCTGACTTTGGTCTCGGTGATGCACTTGGTAATGGTAAGGTTTCTACCATTTCTCCTCTTTCTACCATCAACCCTTCTGATATCGTCAGCATGGAAATTTTGAAGGACGCATCTGCTACCGCTATTTACGGTGCACAAGGTGCTAACGGTGTTGTCCTCATTACTACCAAGCATGGTCAGGAAGGAAAGGCTAAGATCACTTACGATGGTATGGTTGCATGGAGCCAACAGACCAAGCGTCTAGACATGATGAACCTCCGTCAGTTCGCTACTTTCTACAACGAGTGCGAGCGTGAAGGTGCTAACCTCTCTTCTGCTACTCCTTCTACCAGCAACTATGCTGATCCTTCTATCCTTGGTGTAGGTACTGATTGGCAGTCTGCCATCTTCCGTACTGGTCTCCAGCACAGCCATCAGCTCGCTGTTCAGGGTGGTACTGATAAGGTAAAGTACTATGTATCAGGCAACTATATGAACCAGGAAGGTACCATTATCGGTACTAAATTCAACCGTTTCTCTGTTCGTGCTAACCTCGATGCTCAGCTTAACAAGTGGTTGAAACTCGGTTTCAATGCTTCTTACTCTATGACCAACGATGAGCTCCGTAAGGCTGACTCTAACGAAGGTATCATCTACTATTCATTGCTCACCTTGCCTGATATCCCTATCTACGATATCGATGGCAATTATGCATCTTCTATTCGTGAAGGTTACACCTCTCCTAACCCTGTTGCTAAGGCTCTCGCTAACGAGATTAACCTTCGCCGTCAAAAATTGATGGGTAATATCTATTTGGATATCAATCCATTCAAGGGCTTGAACTGGCGTTCTGAGTTTGGTTACGACCTTGGTAACAACAAGTCTGAAATGTGGGAGCCTACTCTCCAATTCGGTGCTTGGGTGCAGAATGTAAACAAGAGCTCTATCCAAACCAACAATAACTTCTATTGGCAGGTTAAGAACTACCTGACCTATTCTAACACCATCAACGATCATAGCTTCAGCGTGATGGCTGGTCAGGAGTGCTGGGAGTCTAAGTGGGAGTATATCCGTGTGAACGGTTCTGACCTTCCTTCTAACGACATCCACAACCCATCTCTGGGTGACAAGACCAATGCAAGTATCGGTTCTGGTTTCGGACGTGCATCTATGGCTTCTTTCTTCGCACGTGGTACCTATAACTACGCTGATCGTTACTACTTGACTTATACGTTCCGTTACGATGGTTCTTCTAACTTCGGTCCTAAGAATCGTTGGGCTCCTTTCCACTCTGTAGCTGGATCTTGGCGTTTCTCTAACGAGAAATTCTTCGAGCCTCTTCAACCTGTATGGTCTAATGGTAAACTTCGTTTCGGTTGGGGTCAAACAGGTAATGCGAACATCGGCGGTTACGCTTGGGGTGTTGCAATGTCTGGTATGGACTCATTCCTCGGCGCTGGTTTCCGCCCAGGCGGTATTGCTAACGAATACGTACACTGGGAGAAACAAGAGCAATTCAACCTCGGTCTTGATCTCGGTTTCTGGGATGACAAGTTGAGCTTCGTTTTGGATCTCTATCAGAAGACTTCTAAGGATATGTTGATGCCTTTGACTTTGCCTTCATACATGGGTACACAAGGTAACCCTTCTTCTGCACTGGCTGCTCCTAAGGGTAACTATGGCTCTATCCAGAACCGTGGTCTTGAGTTCGCTATCAATGTGAACCCATTCAAGGGTAAGAAAGTAGAGTGGGAGTCTAACCTCCAGTTCTCTTTCAACCAGAACAAGCTCCTTTCTTTGGAAGGTACCGGTTCCGCTAACCTCCCTGGTTATGGCCAATGGTCTGACGTCGTTTGTATGTCACAGGTTGGTCAGCCTCTCTATGGCTTCTGGGGTTATGAGGTAGAAGGTGTTTACAAGGATTACGAAGACCTCGTAAATAGTCCTAAGACTATCCAACACCCTGCTGATGGCGTAAGCTTCAACCGTAACAATACCGTTTGGGTTGGTGATATCAAGTTCAAGGATGTCGATGGAAACGGCGTTATCGATGAGAACGATAAGACCATCATCGGTAGCCCTATGCCTAAGTTCACCTTCGGCTGGACCAACACTCTCCGTTTCTTCGGCGTTGACTTGAGCGTATTCCTCAATGGTTCTTATGGCAACCAGGTACTCAACTACAACTCTATCACCTTGTCTTCAACTTCTACTCTCTATCGTAACCAGTTGAACTCTGTTTCTAACCGTGCTCACCTCTATCCTATCGATGAGAATAAGGTTTATCCTTGTACCGTTAATGGTGTTGAAGTTACTCGTTGGCAAGATGATGTTACCAATACCAAGGTTTCTAACCCTGAGACTAAGACTCCACGTGCAGCTACTTCTGCTATGGCTTCTTACAATACACAGATCTCTTCTCGTTACGTTGAGGACGCAAGTTATCTCCGTATCAAGAACATCGTGCTTGGTTATACCTTGCCACGCAAGGCGCTCAAGGCTATGCACTTTGATAACTTCCGTATTTATCTCAATATCCAAAACTTGGCTACATTCACCAAGTACACCGGATACGATCCTGAAGTTGGTGCTTCTACCCAGGATGCTACCGGTTTGGCATATGGCGTAGATAACGGACGTTATCCTTCACCTACTACTTACTCTCTTGGCTTGAATATTGGTTTCTAATCCTAAAAGGAGATTTAATTTATGAAAAAGAATATATTTAAAATAGGTGTGGTAGCAGCAGCATTGACCTTGGGAATGACCTCTTGCGAGGACTTCCTCAATGCACCTACTATCGACAGTTATAGTGCTGGTACGTTCTACAAGGACGACGCACAGTTGGAGCAGGGCGTCAACTACCTGTACAATTCGCCTTGGTTCGACGTAATCCGTCCATACATCGGTGTGGGTGAGATTATGTCTGGCAACTATTATTGGGGTACCGACATGGGTACTTCCGGTTATGGCCCTTACCTCTATTGGTCACTCGATGGTACTTTGCAGACACTTAAGGACATGTCCTATTCATTGTGGTCTGTAAATGCACACTGCAATACCGTTATTACCAATATCCTTTCTTCTAACGGTCCTTCTGTTGAGAAGAAAAAGCAATGTATCGGTGAGGCACTCACCTGGAAAGCATTTGCATACTTTATGTTGGCTCGTGCCTATGGTGAGGTACCTATCGTTCACGACAATGGTCAGCTCCTCAACGAGAAAGACGCAGATGGCAAGCCTATGTTCTCTCAGGTAAAGAAGGCTGATCGTGCTTCTGTTTACGATTATACCATCCTTACCCTGAGAAAGGCAATGGACCTTCTTCCTGTAAACAAGAATCCTAAGACCGATGGCCGTATTGACTTCTATACCGCTCAGGCACTGCTCGCTAAGGTATATCTTACCAAGGCTGGTGTTTCCGGTTCGCTCAACGCTGATGACCTGAAGAAGGCTTCTGAGTTGGCTGATAGCGTTATTGTGTACTCTGGTCGTGAGCTCATGCCTGTTTACTCTGATATCTTCCGTGGTCAGAACAACATCAGCGAGGAGTCTCTGCTCGCTTGGCGTTGGAAATGTCCTACTGTAAACTGGACCCAACAAAACGCGCTTCAGGCCGATATGGCTATGAACGGTTTCGACGAGTGGGGCCCTTGGGGTGGTTGGAATGGTATCTCTACCGACCTTCAGGAGGCTTTTGGTATCACTGCTCTTGATGACCCTTCAGACCCTTCACGCCCTCTTAAGGATAAGGATCAGCGTCGTAAGGCTACCTACATGACTGCTGGTGACGTTTATGAGTATTTCTGGCAGGATAAGGGCGGTTTCGACCTGCTTCGTTTCCTCTATGGTGAAGGTTATCGTGATGGTGGACCTATGGGTGGACCTGGCGTAGGTTGCTACGGCGGTGGCGCTTTCATGGTTAAGCACCTCCATGGCAACAATGCTGACCACATTGCTGCGTTCGGATATGCGCCTGATCGTAACATGTCGTCTTCTTTGGCTACTCACCTCCTCCGTCTCTCTGATGTATATTTGATTTACGCTGAGGCTGAGGCACTCCAGAATGGCAACCAGGTAACTGGTAAGGCGCTCGAGCGTTTCAATGCTGTTCGCCATCGTGCCGGTGCAGACGAGAAGACTTCTGCTACTTGGGAAGATGTTTGGAACGAGCGTCGTCTTGAGTTTGCCGGTGAAGGTGACCGTTGGTATGACTTCGTTCGTGTGGCTTACTATGACGAGGCTTTCGTTGCTGCTAAGCTCAATGCACAGCATCGTAACACCTATTGGGGTCTTGACGAACTGTGGAAACCATACTACGAGAGTGGTGTATGGAATCGTGCACAATTGGAGGCTGATAACAAGATTGGCTATGACGAAACGCCATTCCCTGCTTTCCCTGGAAAGGTCGCTTTCACTTTGCCAATGCCTACCGAGGACGTTGCTACCAATCCTAACATGGCTACCTCTGCTCCTGCTGAGCACGTGGATGTGGCTGCTACCTATTCATATGATTACATCAAATTCTAATCTTAGGAGGATAACAATATGAAAAAATTTAATATCATACTCGCACTTGTTGTAGCGATTGTGGCTATCATGGTCACATCCTGCAAGGAGAATCCTTACAAGTATGAGATTGCTAAGGGACACCCTGAGGTTATCTATGCTCGTATGTCTGCTCCTGCCGATTCGCTCATCACCGGTGCATATATGGGCAACTTCGTTTGCCTGGTTGGTAACAACCTCAAATCTACCGTTAAGGTCGATTTCAATGATAAGAATGCCTATATCAACACCTCTCTCGTAACCGAGAATACGATGTTGGTTCAGGTGCCAACCGAAATCCCTGTTGAGGTTTCTAACAAGATTTTCTTGACTGGTGAAGATGGTACTGTAGTTGAGTTCCCATTCAACGTGCTCGTACCTGGTCCGGTAATCGTTTCTATCAACAACGAGTTTGCTGCTCCTGGTGCTAAGGCTACCATTTACGGTGACTACTTCTTGGATGCTTCTATCGATCCGTTCACTCTTACCTTGCCTGATGGTACGGTTTTCGGTGCTGACGATGTTGAACTTACCAAGAGTGCTATCACTTTCACCGTGCCTGCTAACTACTCTGGTGAGATGGGTACCATCAACGTTCATACTGTCTATGGTAACTATGCTTCTCCATTCATCTTCCACGATACTCGCAACATCATTCTCGACTTTGATGAAGCTGGTACTCCTGGTGATCACGGTGGCTATGCCGCTGGTAATGGTTGGCGTGGTTCTACCTCTCGTTGCGACGGCGCTGAGGTGGTGCCTGCTCTCGATGGCAATTTCCTCTGGCTCGGTGGTAACATGGACGAGAACGGTGGTTGGGCCGATGACCCATTCGAGTTCGATGCTTGGTATTCTGAAGGTAGCTACGATCTCTCTTCTCTGCCTAACATGGCGGCTGTCCTTGATGCATACGAACTGGCTGACCTTACCATGAAGTTTGAACTCTTCGTGCCTAAGGACAATGCTTGGCAGGCTGGTGCTATCCAGATGATCTGGATGGGTGAAGTGAATGGCAATACGCCTCACTCGACGGCTACTTATCCTCGTGGTATCTTCAATGGTTGGGCTTCTACGGGTAGCTATTTCACCACTGATTGGACTACTGTTTCTATGCCTTTGAAGGACTTCGCTTTTGGTCCTAATGGTGAAGCTGGTGCTGACGCACTTACCAAGGATATGTTCAAGGGTCTTTCCATCTTCGTATTCCAAGGTGGTGTTACGGGTACCGCTTGTCATCCTCACTTCGCTATCGATAACGTTCGTGTAGTACCTAATTAATAATTGAACACGATTATGAAACTAAAAAATATCATTATGGCTGGTCTGGCTCTCGTAGCCGGCTTCGCCTTCACCGCTTGCGAAACGGAATGGCCTAATACTGATCCGTTCAACAAAGATGGTGTAAACGTTGTAGCTTACGGTCCTAACCCAGTAGCTCGCGGTGGCGTGTTGCGTTTCGTTGGTACCGGACTCGACCAAATCAAGAGTGTGGCTATCGCAGGTGAGGAAATCACTGAACTTGAGGTAGTTAACAGCAAGGATTTGCACATTACTGTCCCTCAGACTGCTAATCCGGGTGAAGTGGTACTTACCACTAAGGCTGGTCAGCAAATCAAATGCAACAAACTGCTTGCGTACACCGAGCCTGTTGGTTTTGCAGAAGAGAAAGCATTCGCTCCTAATCCTGTTAAACCGGGTGCTGAACTTACTATCAATGGTGAATATTTGAACCTCGTTCAGGTTGTCACACTTGCTGATGGTGTCGTTATCGATAAGTTCAAAGAGCATACTCGTGAGAAGATCGTTATTGAGAAAGTACCTGCTGAGGCTCAGTCAGGTAAGGTTTCTTTGATTTTCTACGCTACCGGCGATACTATTCCTAATGAAATCGTATCTAAGGAGAAACTTGAGGTTGTTCTTCCTGCAGTTAAATCTATCGCAGAACTCGAGAACAAGAAACCTGGTGATGAAGTTGTTATCGCTGGTACGGATATGGATCTTGTAACCAAGGTTATCGGTACTGCTGGCGAGGAACTCGCTTTCACCAAGACTGCTACCGAGGTTAAGTTCAACTTGCCTGATCCTTTGTTCAATGGTATCATCAAGGTCGTTCCTGCTTCTGGCGTGGAAGTACCTGTTGCTACCATCGGTGTTGCTCTTCCTAAGGTCGTTAAGATCACTCCTAACACGGGTCTTCGTGCTGATGACGAAGTTGTCCTTTCTGGTGCAAACTTCGAAATCGCTTCTTCTGTCTCATTCACTGCTGACGGCGGCAAGACCGTTGAGGCTCAGATTGAGGAAGGTCGTACTGCTTCTACCATCAAGGTAAAACTCCCTGCTGCTGCTGTCTCTGGTCCTATTAAGGTAAATACCACCGCTGCTATCACCGTTGAGGATGAAAAGTGGACGGTTGAGACCCTCAAGCCTACCTTCTCTGCTTTCGCTCCTGCTGAGCAGGCTATGGGTGGTGACGTTGTTCTCCAGGGTGCTAACATGGATCTCGTTGTTGCTGTTACCGTAACTGGTGGCGCTAAACTGGAAACCTTCAATGTTTCAGGTTCTGCTGTAACCAT
The DNA here is from genome assembly GCA_024399615.1 of Paludibacteraceae bacterium. Lineage (GTDB taxonomy): Bacteria > Bacteroidota > Bacteroidia > Bacteroidales > Paludibacteraceae > Colicola. The sequence continues at coordinate 36,522 of JAKSNQ010000011.1, forward strand.
CACTTTGCCTTACGCTGCTGCTGAGACCGGTACTGTTACCCTCCACATGGCTAATGGCGAGACCGTTGTTACTGAGGCTTCTCTTACCGTTAACGCTCCTGTATGCTGCTATGTAACTGCATGGCCTGAACTCGTTGACGATGAGCCTATCCAGGCTGGTTCTCTGCTTTGCATTGAGGTTGAGAATAGCGATGTTTTGACCAGTGTTGAGATTGATGGTGTAGAGTGCCAATATATCTTGAACACGCCTACTCGTCTCTATGTCAACATTCCTGCTTCTGCTGGCAAGAAGAGTCACGTTAAACTGATTTCTTCAAATGGTGAGATCGACTACGCTTATGCATTTAAGCCAAATACCGAAGTAACTACGGTTCTTTGGACTGGAACAGCTGTTGCTGACGATTGGAAAGATCAGCCATATCTGTTGTCTGATGCTGGTCTTGAGTTTATTGAAGCTGGTGTGGTTGCTGGTGACATCATTACGTTCTATGTTACTCCTACTGATGCTGATTGGAAGCTTGAGATTCTCGAGGGTCACTGGGGTCCAAGTTATGCAGCATTCTGCGCTGCTGGTAGCGATACCGAAGGTGGCAAGTTTACCGAGGTTGACCTCAATGCTACCGGCGGAAAGCTTCAGTTGGTTCTTACTCAGGACATGATTAACGCTGCTATGGTACAGCAGTGGTGGGGTGGTATCTTCGTAGCTAATGGTGATAACATCATTGTTTACAAGATCACTTCTACTCATTTGAACCGTGTTGAGAATACCATTTGGTCTGGCGAGCTCGTAGCTGACGATTGGGCTAATCAACCATATGCACTTACCGATGGTGGTGCTGAGTTCGTTACCTATGAGGTTGCTGCTGGCATGGAAATCTATTTCTACATTACTCCTCTTGACTCAGATTGGAAACTTGAGATTCTCGAGGGTCACTGGGGCCCAAGTTACTCAGCATTCTGCGCTGCTGGTAGCGATACCGAAGGCGGTAAGTTTACTGAGGTTGACCTGTCTGCAACTGGTGGTAAGGTAGGTTTCACCCTGACTCAGGAAATGATTGACGCTGCTATGGTTCAGCAGTGGTGGGGTGGTATCTTCGTTCTTAACGGTGATAACGTTAAGGTTACCAAGATTACCGTGTACTAATCCGTTGTTAACGCATTTCTTTTCAAGCCTCGGCCGTTATCGGCCGGGGCTTTTTGATGCTTTGTGTCGAATAGTAGTAGGCCCCTTTAGTGGTGCTTGTCAAGACGCACTTCTGAAGGAAC
>JAKSNQ010000012.1 GCA_024399615.1 Paludibacteraceae bacterium
TAGTGGGAGGATGGGCTTGTCATATTGCTGTGCCAGAGCCAATTCCCGTGCTGTCCATTGCGAGCGGTTGGAGGCTTCTGTAGATACAAAAATCAGCGCATCGCTATTCACGATAGCGTGCGCTATGATTTCGGCGAACTCTACTCCGGAGGATAGTCCTTCTTCGTCTATCCAGTAGTCAATCTTTGCGCGGGTGAGCATCTGCTTCAGTTCGGCTACGATGCTTCCCTCCAGAACTTCATTCCGGTCGTTCTTGTAATCCGATTTGGCGTAAGATATGAATACTTGATGGCTCATATAATCATATTATATCCATCAAAAACCATGCCTTTTCTATATCGAACTCACGTTAATATTAACAAAATGAGCTTCTAACATAATAAAGAAAAATCGTTTTGAAGATATTGTATGACAAAGAAACACATACCTTCGTTTGGCGGGGGAATGACGACAGACGATGATCTCTTGTTTATGTCTTGTTGCCAATGGCATCTTGGTCTTGGTATGAGGATGGGCAAGATAGACCATACGGGAGACACCATTGACGGTGCGAAAATAGACGGAATCTTTCTTAGATCGTTTGCCGGGTTCGGCAGAGCACAACAGAGCAAACTCGGCAACCGCGCAGGAAAGCGAGAGGAAGATTTGAAATGGTCATGACCAAATGACCTTTTGCTACAATTTACTGATCTTCACGTAATTACACAAATGGTCATCTGGTCATGACCATTTGCTATGCGCATTTCTGGTAGGAAAACTTCTGCTCGGGGACGGCGAGCTGGGTGGTGCCGCCAATCTGCTGGTAGGCCTCTTCTTATTTACTCTTTCAGCCATTTATCCAGCCAGGAGTAGAAGGTGCGTTGCCACAGGATTCCGTTTTGTGGCTTCAGTACCCAGTGGTTCTCGTCTGGGAAAATCAACAATTGAGCCGGAACACCACGCATTTTGGCTGCATCAAATGCCGCCATGGCCTGGTTGGCCAAGATGCGATAATCTTTCTCGCCATGGATGCAAAGGATTGGCGTATCCCATTGATCAACAAAGCGATGAGGTGAATTTGCAAACGTGCGTTGAGCCGTCGCATTCTCTTTCTCCCAATATGCGCCACCCATATCCCAGTTGGCAAACCATTTCTCTTCGGTCTCAAGGTACTGCATCTCCATGTTGAAGATACCATCGTGTGCGATAAATGCTTTGAAACGCTTGTTGTGATGACCTGCCAACCAATATACCGAGAAACCGCCAAACGAAGCGCCGATGCAACCCAGATGATCTTTATCTACGTATGGCTCGTTGGCAACAAATTCGTCGATAGCTGAGAGGTAATCCTTCATACATTGGCCACCATAATCGCCAGAGATCTCTTCGTTCCATTCGTTACCAAAGCCGGGCAAACCGCGGCGATTGGGAGCTACGATGATATAGTCGTTGGCGGCCATCATCATGAAGTTCCAGCGGTAGCTCCAGAATTGTGATACAGGTGATTGTGGCCCACCTTCGCAATACAGCAGAGTAGGGTATTTCCGGTTAGGGTCAAAATGAGGAGGATAGATGATCCAGGTCAGCATTTGCTTGCCATCGGTCGTAGGTTGCCAACGCTCTACCACCTTGCCCATTGTCAGATGGGAAAGGATATGCTCATTTTCGTTGGTGAGACGGGTAGGCTCCAACTGATCTGTCTGAAGATCAAGCATGTACAGGTCGTCCGGCTCCTGCATGGAGTGGCGTTTGCAGAGGATTTGGCTCTCTTTGCTGCCGCAGAGCGAATAGTCATATTGACCGGTTGTTACCTCCTTCAGGTATCCCTCAAGATTTACCGTGTAGATATGTACGAGCGCATGCCAGCAGCCCGTAAATGCGAGCAACGAGTTGTTCAACCACATATATTCGTCAACAGATGACTCAAAATCGCGGCTCACAAAGGTCTTTTCGCCGGTCTCCATATCCATCACAAACAGTCGGTTCTGGTCGCTCTCATATCCGTCGCGCTCCATGGATTGCCATGCTATATGCTTGCCGTCAGGCGAGAACGAAGGATTGATGTCATACCCCATCATACCTTCGGTCAGGTTGCGGGTTGTCTTGCTCTCCAGGTCATACAGATAGATGTCAGAATTGGTCGAGATGGCATACTCCAGCCCTGTCTTTTTGCGGCAGGTGTAGGCCAACTGTTTGCTGTCAGGAGACCATGCCAACTGTTCTGCACCTCCGAATGGTTTCATTGGGGCCTCAAAAGGCTCGCCTTCCAATACGTCAATCGCGTTGCTCAGACTCTTGCCATCAAACTCGGCTATAAATGGATGAGGTGCAGTCTCGGTCCATTCGTCCCAATGCTTATACATCAGGTCATCTACTACGCGTCCGGTGGTCTTGTCCAGATCAGGGTGCAAATCTTGGGTGCTGCGGATGCTTTTCACTTGCGATACCAGCATCAGATGACGTCCGTCCGGAGCTATTGAGAAATCGTCGATGTCCTGGTCAAAGCCATTGATCATCAGCGTCTTACCGGCGCTGAGTACGCCATCTTTCTCTTTGATTTCCATTTTCCACAGTTGTGCCATTCCCGATTCGGTGGACACATAGAGCACATGATTCTCGTCCAACCAGCGGGCTGTTCCCTGATAGCTGTTGTCGAAGGTGAGTTGTACGGGCGTCTTGCTACCGTTCGCCAACACGAACAACTCGCTATTGGACTTGTTTTCCTTCACGCTATAGTACGTCACGGAATAAATGATATGTCCCGTTTTGGGGTGAATATCCGTCTGACCGATACGTCCCATTGCCCACAACGCTTCGGGAGTCAGGTAATCCTCGCCTAATGATGACTTGGGAAGTGATTCAAAACTGGTTTTTCCAATCAGGCTGCTGTTGGCTTCGTTGGCGCCATCGGTCTGCTTGGAATTGGAGCAAGAAACTGCTGCAAGTGCAATTGATGCCATAATGATAAGTTTTCTCATATTTTTAATTGTTTTATCTTTCGTAAATACGTGTAATCGCTATTGGTTGCATTACAAATGAAGAAAAGGATAGCGTTGCTGCAATTCTGCCTCTTTCTGCTGAATATGTAGCAGGTGCTTTTGGAATGCCTCGCTATTCGGATGAAGCGGCCTGTGTTGCTTGAGCAGCCATAGTTTTTCACATTCCGTGGCTATCTGTTTCGTCTCCTCAGAGAAATAAGTCTCTGTGAACCGCTCATATACATAATCCACCGCCTGCCGGCTCGGGTGGCACATGTCCTCGGCATAGAACCGATAGTCGCGCAACTGGTCCATGACAATCTCATACGACGGAAAATAATTGCGCAAAGGATGCGATTGGACCAGCTGGTCGATAGCCAACAAAAGTGTGGCTTTGGATAGTTGATTCTCGTGGAGCCCGTCTTTTAGATGGCGAACAGGGGAGACGGTAAAAATCAACTGTTTGTTCGCCAAAGCCGGATGTGACAACAACTCGGTCCAGTCCGTAACAATCTCTTCGACGGACAGTCTTCGGCGAGTAAATATGTCGGCCGGCATCTTATGACAATTGCTGACAACGCGCCCCTGCTGCTCGTATATCCATGCCGTACCGAAAGTGAGCAGGAGGACATCGGCTTCCTTCACAGCCTCGTGTGCTGCAAGCAGTTGATTATTAATCTGCTGTAAACAAAGTTCGGCATCCGGCGACGAGAAACTGCCATGGTGCATCATGGAGTGGTACAACCCATTGTGGTATGTCAGTTCGTCTGCCGTGAAAGGCGTCCCTTCAGTTATCCTGCGAATGGCGGTACTGATACTGAGCGGGTTATATAATACGCCGAACGGATTGTTGCAGACGTCAAACCCTGCCACCTTCAGTCGTTCTGACACGGCATCGGCAAAACATGATCCAAACATGGCCAATCGTTGCCGATGGCTGATGGAAAACGCAGGTGATGGTATGTGTACAGGTGTTTGCCAGATCATAACAATTACCGGGCGGAGCCCTCGCCCTAAAGGGCTATTAACTATTAACTATTAACATGCGTTGGGCACCTCTTTAGTACATGTCTTGTATCAGTTTTCGTGCCGCATGGCGTAAGTTGTGCATGGCATTTTCGGGCTTCATGGCATGCGACAGATCGTACGCATCGGTATTGATGGAACGAACATCCCAGAATCCATTCTCCTTCAGCAAGTCTGCATCTTGTACCATTCCGGCCAATACGGCTGTCGGTACATGGGCCTGCTCTGCACAGCAAAGGACTCCATAGGGCAGTTTGCCATATAGCGATTGACGATCGATCTTGCCCTCGCCGGTGATAACCAAGTCTGCACCACACAGGCTCTGTTGCAACTGGGCGTGAGAAAGCACCACGTCGATACCTCTGCGCAGGTGTGCGCCAAAGAGGAGCAGTCCAAAACCCAATCCACCGGCAGCTCCGCTTCCCGAGATTTGAGCCAATTCGGGGTGGCCGCTCACGATTGCCCAATGTTTCAGTCCCTCGTCGAGCATGACAACATCCTCTGCAGTTGCGCCTTTCTGTGGGGCATAAACATAGGCTGCACCCTGTGGCCCATATAATGGATTGCTGACATCGCAAAGAACCTCGATGCACATGGACTCAGGACGGGTGGGATAGTGAACTTGTGCAATACGTGACAGGTTTTCCCCCGTTGGAATCAGGACTTCATGATTGTCGTCATAAAACTGCGTCCCTAATGCGGCCAACATTCCGCATCCGCCATCGGTTGTGGCACTTCCGCCTATACCTATTAATATGTGCGTACATCCGCGCGCGTAAGCATCTTTAATCATTTCCCCAACGCCATAGGTGCACGTGCGTTTCGTGTCGCGTAGCGAATGCTCTATCTGCATGAGTCCGGCTGCCGAAGCCATATCCATGATGGCTGTTTGTCCATCGGAACTGATGGCGTAGGGGACCATTATGGGGCGCATCAGGGCGTCATGTGCGGCACAGACTACAGGGGTTGCTCCCATATATTCGGCCAGAATGGCTGTGGTTCCTTCTCCTCCATCCGCCAAGGGAAGCTCGATGATCTCTGCCTCGGGATTGGCATCCAGCACACCCTGCTTTGCTGCTCGGCAAGCCGATGCTGCACTCATGCAGTCCTTGAATGAATCAAAAGCCACAACGATCTTCATAGCTTACCGATGATAACTGTTTCTTATTCGAAATGCATTACCCTTGCGGGAGAAATGCGAGAAATGATAGCCGATGGAACCAGCATCACCAGCAGCGAGAGAAGGACGGTGCCGAAGTTGAGTATCAGCCACGCCGGTATTGATAGTGCCATAGGCACATAGCCAACGTAGTATGTGGCCGGATCCAATGGTATCAAATGTGTGAAATATTGTGTAAGAATCAATGCGATACCTATCACATTGCCCCACAAAATGCCCTTCGTAATCAAAAACGACGCCTGATAGAGAAACACCATGCGTACAAACGCGTTGTTGGCGCCCAAAGACTTGATGGTGCCTATCATCGTGATATTGTCCAGTATCAGGATAATCTGGCCGGAGATAATGCACATCGCTGACACACACAGCATTAGAATGATGATAATCACCACGTTCATATCCAGCAAGTTCAGCCACGAGAAAATCATCGGATTCTGCTCTACGATGGTCATGGTGTACATGAAGTTGCCCTGTTCATCCGGTCGGTTAGCTGTGAGCTGATAAACCTGATCTGCGGTATAGTCCAACTGACTGAAATCGCTGAGTTGAATTTCGATGCCGGACACTTCGTTCCCGGACCAATCGTTCAACCTTTGCACTTCTCGCAGGTTGCCAATGATGAATAGTTGGTCATATTCGGCAAACTGAGTGTTGTAGATTCCGGAGATGGTGTACTTGCGTGCGCGAACTTTCTCGTCGATGAAGTAACAGAGGAACTGATCAGACAGTCCCAAGCCCAACTGTTGACTCATTTGCTGCGAAATCAGCACTTCGTTTGGTTTCTCAGGCATCACTCCCTGTACCAAATTGTAGGAGAAGAAATCGTTGTCGGCAGGAATGATATCATCTCCGGATGCGACTCCTCGCCCTTTGATGACTATTCCCTGAAAAGCCGAATCAGTTTTGATGATACCGGGTTTGGTACAAAAGGGCTGTACCTGTTCGACATCGGGTAAGGCTTGCAATTGTTCCAGCAACTGGTTTGACGCCACAATCTGCTCCAACTGGTAGGTGTTGTTGTTATCAAAATTGACCACCTGTATATGGCTGCCAAATCCCACTACTTTTTGGCGCACCTCTTGTTTGAAACCTATCACAACCGAAAGGGTAATCAGCATGACAATCATGCCGATGGCAATGCCAGCAATAGCTACTCGTACTGCAGGGCGAGACATCTGCTTGCCTTGCTTATCTGCTGAAAAATATAATCGCTTCGCTATGTGATAGGGGGTGTTCAACTATTTTTTCTGTTTATCAGCAGTTTGACGACAGGATAGGTTACAAACGTAGCCAGAGTGCCTAATAATGCGACCCAGCAGACTTGCATCACAGGTGAAAAACCGAGTCTCCATGCTGCGTACCATAGTGCGACAATGATGCAGTTGATGGCAATAATGATGAGCGATGTCTGCAAATGGTTACAGCCTAACTCCAGATACAAGTGGTGCAGGTGCGTTTTGTCCGGAGAGAACGGCGAACGGCCAGAGAGGATACGCATGGTCATCACTCGCAGCGTATCAAACACAGGAATGCAGAGAACCGCCAGCGTGAATGCGGCCAGGCTGATGCCCTTGTCTGCCATAACCAAACATGGGGTTTCCGTGGCCATTGTGGCAAAGACGCAGTAGGTCAGTAGCGTGCCCAAAAGCATCGTGCCACCATCTCCGATAAACATCTTGCCGTTGCGCATGATTGCGTTATGGACAAAAAATGGAATGACAGCTGCGGCAGCTACCATGCATAGGGTTGTGAGCAACATGTCACCGGAAAAGTAGAAGAAAGTGGCAAAGATGCTGAATGAAACGATGCAGAATCCGGATGAGTAACCATCGATGCCATCGATCATATTGATGGCATTGATGATACCTACGCCTGCAAAAATGGACAATGGAATAGACGAGAATGGAGATAAAGGATGATCAATTCCAAATAATCCTTGCAGGTGATTGATAGACGAATGTGTGAAGGCTATCATGGACCCCACAACTGCTATCTCGATTATAAAACGGAAAGTAGCCTTCAGTTGATGCAGGTCATCTATTACGCCGATTATGAGCAATATTAATAGTGCCACCAGGACAGACCACATATGCCATCCGTCAAACATGGTGAAAACAACACATGCGATAGGCAAGAGGCTGGTGGCTACGGCCACACCACCCAAGACAGGAACAGGAACTTTCTGCAGTTTGCGCTCTGCATCAGGTTTGTCCATCAGCGAGTGTTTGATAGCAAAACGATACACCAGCGGATAAAATAGCCAGGTGAGAGTAAATGCCACAAGGGCTAATATGATAGACTGGTTCATCGGTCAAATTGGGCATAATTGGTGGAGTAGTTTTCGACATCAACGTCCGAAACCAACTTCATCAAATATTGTCCGTATTGGTTTTTTAACATTGGTTTAGCAATCTCGGTCATGCGTTCTTTGCTAATCCATCCTTTTCTGAATGCTATGCCCTCAAGGCAAGCAATTTTGAGTCCCTGTCGTTTCTCAATCACCTCTACAAAGGTAGAGGCTTCGGCGAGAGAGTCGTGGGTACCGGTATCCAACCATGCAAAACCCCGTCCCAGTGTTTGCACCTTCAGCTCTCCATCCTTCAGGAACTGCTGATTTACTGTGGTAATCTCTAACTCTCCGCGAGCGGATGGCTTGATGTTTTTGGCAACTTCTACCACTTTATTGGGATAGAAATACAGGCCCACAACAGCAAAATTGGACTTGGGATTGGCGGGTTTTTCTTCGATTGATAAACAATTGCCTTCTTTGTCAAACTCGGCCACGCCATAGCGCTCGGGATCATTGACCCAGTAACCAAACACGGTCGCCTTCTGCTCCTGTTCGGCCTGTCGAACTGCCTCACGAAGCATACCTGAGAAACCGGCTCCGTGGAAAATGTTATCTCCCAAAACCAGACATGCAGAGTCGTTACCGATAAATTTTTCTCCGATAATAAATGCCTGAGCCAGGCCATCCGGAGATGGTTGCTCGGCATATGTGAACTCCACACCGTAGTCCGAGCCATCGCCTAAAAGACGCTGGAATCCGGGCAAATCCTGTGGGGTAGATATAATCAATATTTCGCGAATGCCTGCCAACATCAGGACCGAGATGGGGTAATAGACCATCGGTTTGTCATAGATTGGCAGCAGTTGTTTGCTGACGCCTTTGGTAATAGGGTAGAGACGTGTTCCACTACCACCGGCTAATACGATTCCTTTCATGGTTTTACATGATTTATGTTTTGAGGACGTTTAGATTATCCCCATTGTAATAATTACAATCGACCATCTACGAGACTGCGATCGATGCTTGATTTCACATCAAAGATGATGCAGCCCTGATCTTTATAGCGCTTGAAATCAAACTTGCGGAATTGATCATGATTGACGCATGCCACGATAGCGTCATATTGCTTATCAGGGTTAACTCCTGTTATGATCTCGCGATCAAATTCGCGATGGAAAGTAACCGGCGAGACCCATGGATCGTAGATGTCCACTTTGCATCCGAAATCTTCTAATTCATTAGCAATTTCCACTACCTTGGTGTTGCGGCAGTCCGGACAATTCTCCTTGAACGTTACACCCAAAATGAGCACATTGGCATCTTTGATTTTCTTATCCTTCTGAATCATCAGTTTGATGGTCTTGTCTGCCACAAACTTCGCAATCGAGTTGTTTACCTGACGACCGGACAAAATCACCTTAGGGGTATAACCCAACATTTTGGCTTTGTAAGACAGGTAGTATGGATCAACGGAAATGCAATGGCCGCCCACAAGCCCCGGACTGAAGCGAAGGAAATTCCATTTGGTGGATGCTGCTTCAATCACATCGTTGGTGTCGATGCCTACACGGTCGCATATCAGCGCCAACTCATTCATAAATGAGATATTGATGTCGCGTTGGCTGTTCTCGACCGCTTTAGCAGTCTCGGCTACCTTGATATTTGGGGCGCGATGTGTTCCATTCTCCAGAATGCTGTTATACAACTGGTCGATAAAATCGGCAATCTCCGGAGTGGAACCCGAAGTGATTTTCTTGATCTTTACCAAAGTGTGCACTTTATCGCCTGGGTTGATGCGCTCTGGGCTATAGCCGCAGAAGAAATCCTGATTAAACTTCAGACCGGATTCTTGCTCCAATACAGGTACACAATCTTCCTCGGTACAACCCGGATATACGGTGGATTCGTAAATCACTACGTCGCCGCGTTGCAGAGTTTTACCTACAGTTTGGCTGGCTGACAACAATGGAGTCAAATCCGGATAATTGAATGTATCAATAGGAGTAGGTACAGTCACGATGTAGGTGTTCACGTCATGAAGCTCCTCGATGCTGTTGGTGAATGACAATCCGACCTTTCCTGTAGTGCGGAACAAGTCTCGTGCTTGACGCATGCCAATTATGTCAGCCTCCAAGGTATGATCTTCTCCACGCTCCAACTCCTGCACACGGTTGAGATTGATGTCATAACCGATGACGCGGTATTTCTTACCAAACTCGATAGCGAGTGGTAAACCTACATAACCGAGACCAATGACTGCAATTTTTACTTCTTTTTTCATGATTATTTTCATTTCTCTTTCCATGATTATATTCAGTTTTTCCCGTGAATATATGCATGAATATTTGTAACTATACTATTCGCTTATGTGTTCGTGCGCGTATGTGTGCGCACAATCCGACCGCAAAGTTACAAAAAAATCTGCAAAGCACAAAATAAAAGTGCACAAAAACGGCTGTTTGTGCACTTTTTAGATAAAATAGAGTCTTTTTTATGTTGTTAATGCTATAATATCTCTATTAATTTATGTTATTTGGTTTGTAATCTATTATTTGATTTGGGTTACTTCCTATTGACGGGTTTTACTTTGTAACCTGCTGCTTTGAGAAGGGCAATCAGTCCTCCTTCTCCCCCCAGATACATCGCGTCCAAGACGATAAATGCCTTCCCTTCGATCAGGTAGGGTTTGAGTCGTTTTACCCATTCTTTATTGCGCTTGATATAAACCTGATAATCGGAATAGGAGATGGTTGACAGGTTGTCCGGACTGCTGATCAAGTATGAGATATCCAGTAGTCGTCCCATCTTGTATAGGTCGCGGATGTTTTTCTCCAATTTTATCTCTCGCTCTGGGTACTCTATAATATTTTTCAGTTCTGTACATTGCCAATGAAATGGTTCGCGATCGAACTGCATAAACATGGTTTCTCCGATGTCGTCCAATCCAAAGATTGGCTTGTTCTGCTGACGTGCTACGGTCTCAAAAAAATGCTCGCTACTGCGGTTGTCATCGTATCCTGCCCATTTTTTGAGTAGTTCGACACGATACATCTCTGTCAGATACTGAGGTTTCATTCTCCCCAGTTTATCTATTCCCATGCCTAATGTGAGTTGCAGCGACTCGTCTATCAATTGATATTCATCGGTCGTATAATAATGGCTCAGTCTGATAGAGTCGGGTAGAATAGCTGCTTGGCGTAGGGCTGCGATTGCCTGATAGTCAATCATGGCAAACTCGGTAATCACTTTGTCTGATTGACCATAACACTTGAAAAGGTTCGGAATGGTGTCAAGAAAAGAAATATCCGTCAGTTTGTTGGTGGCAATCAAGTATGAGTTTGCCTGTGCTCCGTTTCCGCTGATTTGATACAATACCTGCCCATTGGCTAAGGATACGCATAGTGTAAATAATATGAAGAATAGTTTACGCATCATTGAAAACGATTGATGAGGTTGTATGCCTGATAAATACCTAATTCGCCGGCCTTGCTCAGGTCGCTAATACCTTTTTCGTGCTCATCAGTATAAATATATGTGAGACCACGATTGAAATAGGCTTCGGCCATATCCGGATAAATGGAGATGGCAGAGGTGTAGTAACTGATGGCCGCCTTGAAATCACGTTGGAGACAGAGAATATTGGCCTTGTTGTAGTATGCATATGCGAAGTCAGGTTGACTGATGATAATCTGATCATAGTCTCTGTGCAGCATTTCAAATTCCAGTTTAAGTTGTTCGGCGTTGGTCTCATCACCGGCTATGCGCTGAAATTCAAGTAATTTGAATCTCCAGTTGGCCCTGCAAAAATAACCTGCAACCCATAGGCCGCGATCGCTTCCTTTGAGGTCGTTGACATTAGAAGGCAGGAGGTACAAGGCTCTGTTGCAATCGTCAATAGCAGAGTCGTAATCCTGAACCAATGCAAATTCGACTGCACGTGCGAAGAACAATTCGGCAGCAGAAATCCTATACTCGGACTTGGCTAATACGGACAAATCAGGCAGTCGATCAATTTGTTCTGATAATTGACCTATTTGTTCAAAATGGATATTGACCATCTCAGCCGTGAGTGCTATCTCCTGCACCGTGAAACGTAACGGAGACGGCAACTTCTTGCTGCGATTGAAATCATCGATAGTGAAATGATAGTATGCAGACCGGCGAACAACATCCTGTTGTGCATAATAGCTGAGTTGGATGGACGGCTGGTTGACCACATCTGTGTATTTGTTTTGCACGGCTCCACGAGCAATAGACTGATGCTTTTGCTCATCGGCATTTTCCGCTTGATTTTGTGCGGCTCGGTTGGAAAACTCTTTACGATAATCTTTCTTTTGAGGCTGTGCTTCGGCCATCTGAGTGGATGTGTTCACCTGTTGGCGTGCCTTTGTATCTTTGTTGCGTTCCAGTTCTTCTGCCTTATGAAGATAGGTATATTCTTCTTTCGGATGTCCGAGTGCTTTTTCCGCTTTTGCAGCCAGATAGTACGAAGGCAAGAAGTATGGATGATGCTCAATCATGGCATCAAAATCGGCAAGGGCAAGTTGCCATTGCTTCAACTCCATATTGACAACACCACGCTGGTAGTGCACTTCGACATTTTCCGGGTCAAGAGATAAGGCCATATCGTAGTCCTCAATTGCATGGTTGTAGTCGCCTAATTCCTGACGCAGTAAACCTCGGTTGTAGTAGATATGCGCATCTTGAGGATCCAGACTGATTGCTTTGTCGTAGTCGGATAATGCTCCTCGATAGTTGTGCTTTCTGTAGAAGAGAATACCTCGATTGATATAGTCTCCAGCCCATTTACTACCCAGATTAATCGCCTGATTTAAGTCTAATAATGCATCATCGTCGTTTCCTAACATGCTGTTAACTACGCCTTTAGCACTCCAGTTGGCTGCGTTTTGTGAGTCATGCTTCACAGATTCGGTAAAACTGTTAAGCGCCTCAAGTGTGTCTTTTTTGGCCATGCGAATAACGCCTCGTTCAAAATGAAGCGTGGCCGATTCGGGTTCTCGACGGAGCAGATAATCGATATCGAAAAGCGCTCCGTCGTAATCTTCCATCAGAGAGCGAACATCAGCACGCAGGAGCATGTACGTCCTGTTTTCCGGAGAGAAAACCAATGCTTCGGTAAAATCTTTCTCGGCTTTTTCGTACTGCTTGAGCTGTCGGAAAACGTAACCGCGAGTATAGTATGCACCCGGCAAAAAGGGACTGTTTTCGATAGCCGATGAACAGTCTCTTTCGGCTCCAATATAGTCGCCTAACTGAATCTTAGCAATGGCGCGAAACAGGTATGGTTCGGCCAAATATGGTTTTAATTTGATGACCTGATTGAAGTATTGGATTGACAACACGTAGTCGTCAAAATACAACGCGTTGCGTCCGATTGCAGTCAAACGCTGGGTATTCATCTGGGCAAAGGCACTATAGCCAATACTCAAGGAGACCAGTAATATGGTGATGAATCGCCTCAAAATGTGATGTAATTAATGATGAAAATGTCGTTAAAGTAAATAATGTAGTTTTGTGCTGAAAAGAAACCTTTTTTTGACGTGAGGTCAGGGAAAACGTGTGTTAGTCATCGGCAACCGGCTTCAGGGTCAAAGGTGCTTGGAATATCAAATGGTTCCTTCTCGTCGTAGCCCAATGAGGCATCATCGTACACAGCACGAAGATACTTGCCAACGATAGGTAATGCCATGGATGCACCTTGTCCCTCGGCCATATTGTCGAAGTGGATACTGCGATCCTCGCCACCAACCCAACAACCGCTAACCAAGGATGGACTGTAGCACATGAACCAACCATCTGAGTTGTTGTTGGTCGTACCGGTTTTACCAGCCAATGGTGCGTTGACCTTATATTTATATCGCACGCGTACACCTGTGCCATGGTCCAATACGGCTCGCATCATGTGTATCATCTTGTAACTGGTCAACTCGTCGATTACCTCGTGTGTCTGCGGTGAGAATTGTCCGATAAGGTTGCCATTGGCATCCTCGATACGTGTCACATACATCGGATCGATACGAATACCCTTGTTCGGGAATGTTGTATATGCTGTCACCATCTCTTTAACACTAACTTCGCAAGGCCCGAGGCACAACGAGATAACAGGATCCAATTGTCCTTCGATACCGAATGATTTCATGACATTGACCAATTGCTGAGGAGAGAACTGACTCATCAGGTAAGCCGAAATCCAGTTGTTGGACTGCTGTAATCCCCAACGTAGTGTGACGGTATCGCCGATGTTTTTCTTATCCGCATTTCGAGGTGACCATTCTCTGCCATTGGCATCAAGGAGTGTGATAGGCTTATTGACAACCTTATCGCATGGCCACATGCCTTCTGACATAGCCAATGTGTAGAGGTATGGTTTAACAGTCGAACCAATTTGACGCTTTCCTTTGTTGACCATATCGTATTGGAAATGAGCGAAGTTGGGTCCTCCGACATAGGCTTTGACGTGTCCGTTGTGAGGGTCCATGGACATAAATCCACAACGTAAGTAATATTTCTGCCAACGAATGGAGTCGATAGGAGAGAGTGTGGTGTCCATCATGCCTTCGTAAGTGAAAACTTGCATCTCACGTGGCGTGTTGAATTCTGCCCAAATCTCATCTTCGGACAAGCCTGCCTTTTTTTGCAGACGATATCGTTCGCTCTGCTTCATGGCTCTACGCAAAGAAGCATCTACCTCCTCTTGTGTCAAGTCTTTGGAGTAGGGGGCATTCTTCTTACGTTTACAATCTTTGAAGAACTGCGTTTGTAAATCCTGCATGTGTTCAGAAACGGCTGTTTCGGCATATTCCTGCATGCGCGAATCGATGGTGGTATAAATGCGAAGACCATCTTTGTAGAGGTCATAGTTTGTACCATCTGATTTCTTGTTCTTGTTGCAGAAGCCATAGAGAGGATCGTTCTCCCAACGTGCTTTGTCCAAAGGATACTGATCTTTGTTCCACTCGGAATAATGGCTGGCTTTAGGTTCTACTGCGGTTAGGTATCCACGCAGATATTCTCGGAAATAAGGTGCTATACCCTGCTTGTGATCAGCGGAATGATAATGGAGGTCCATCGGAAGTTGCATGAGTGAATCACATTCATGCTGGGAAAGATAACCATATTTTTCCATCTGGCTGAGAACGGTGTTACGTCGATTTAATGCGCGCTCTTTGCGTCGAATAGGATTGTAATAGGCCGGGTTTTTACACATTCCCACAAGCATGGCGGCCTCCTCAACCTTCAGTTCTTGTGGGGTGGTGCCAAAATAAACCCATGCGGCAGATTTAATACCTACCGCGTTGTAAAGGAAATCAAATTGATTGAGATACATGGTGATGATTTCCTCCTTGGAATAGTATCGCTCAAGTTGAGCCGCAATTACCCATTCGTTTGGTTTCTGGAGCATACGCTCAAAAATGTTGCTGGCAGAAGGGGAATATAGTTGTTTGCTCAACTGCTGCGTGATGGTACTACCACCACCTGCTCGTCCCATTTTCATTACTGCTCGCAGTACCGCTTTTGCATCAATACCTGAGTGCTCGTAGAAACGTGCATCCTCGGTAGCGACGAGAGCGTTGATCATGTAAGGAGAGATTTCTGAATATGGGACGCCGAGACGATTCTCTGTTCTATAATAACGACCGAGAGATACCAAATCTTCGCTGAAAATCTCGCTGGCATAGGTGTTTTTAGGGTTCTGCAACTCTTCGATAGGGGGCATATAGCCAATATGTCCTTTGGCAATTCCGCTGAAAAACAACACTATTGTCAAAATCCCTATGACAAATATCGACCAGAATAAGGTCGAAAACCAAAACTTAAAACCATGTTTGTTGTTCATATCATTATGTCTTCTATAATTCTATTTAAAATATGACATCCCTCTTGTGTGGCTGCGAATAGGGTGTCGTCCTTTACAACCAACCCCTTATCAATATATCTCTGCATCTGTGTCAGAAAGTAGGGCAGGTATGCAGAGGAAATATCTGCCGAATCGACACCTTTCATGGTTCGTAACCCTAACATGACAGTCTCGTTGTACAGGTCATCTTCGGTCAACTGCTCATCTTGCAGATGCAATAACCTTGCCAAACCTACGCTTTGTGCCTGTGAAACAGCAGATATATATTCGTCCAAATTGTCAGGATTGGCTTGCCTGAGAAATTTGCCGTCGTAACTGTGTGCTCCTGCACCTAAACCCAAATATGTTTTTTTTCTCCAATAGGCAGAGTTGTGGCGAGATTCGAATCCCGGTTTGGCATAATTACTGATTTCGTAGCGCACAATCCCAGCTTTGCTCAAGCGGTTTACGACGTATTCCTGCATTTGATTCAGTATTTCGTCTTCCAATTCGGCAACTTCCCCTCGCTCTAATGCCTGAAATAGTGATGTCCCCTCCTCATATGTCAAACAATAAGCTGAGACATGTTGTATGTTCATCTGACAAATCGCTTCCACGTCGCTTATCCAATTTTGCATCGTTTGTCCCGGAAGTCCATACATCAGATCCACGCTGATGTTGTCAAATCCCACCTCTTGAGCCATGTGTACCACTTCGATGGCCTGCTTGGCCGTATGCCGTCTGCCAATCTGGTGTAGTAAGTTATCGTTCAAACTCTGGATACCGATGCTCAAACGATTGATACCAGCCGCCTTAAGCGCTTGCAGTTTTTCTCGAGTCAGATCGCCAGGGTTCGCTTCCAATGTGACCTCTTTGAGTGAAAGCTCTTTGTGGAAGGCTGAACGAATGGCTTGTATTATATTTGCGATACTATGTTCGTTGACAAGCGAGGGAGTTCCACCACCAAAATACAATGTTTCTACTTTGTCTCCATCAGCTTGTACGCAGGAACGAAAAGTCTCGGCTCGAAGATTTAATTCATTCAATAATGCCTCTTCATATGCCTCCCATCTGGATGCGAACATCGTGGTAGAATAGAAGTCACAGTAGCGGCATCGCGACTTGCAAAATGGTATGTGGACATACACTCCTGCCATAGAATCTCTTCTGCTCGGAACTAAAAATTACTCCTGCTTTGGACGAATTTTTTTTTTTGCTGCCAAATCTTATCTATCCGTGTCGTTTTGCCATACGTCATGTGAAAAAGGCAGCGTGCTATTGACGTGATATGTAAAATATCGGTAGCATATCACGTTTTGCCACAAGTTACAATATGGTGCGGAAAAGACCCAATAGTTTTTACCTTCTTCAAACACGACACGTTCGTGTGCCTGTTCTGTATAAATATCCTCGGAAGCATACTCAGAGAAATTCTGCGGGTTACGTATCAGCGATTGGTATTGATCTTCTGCACATGCCAGCAGATTGCCATCATATTCTCTCTGTAACCATTCATCTGAGAAATAATTAGTAAGATAAGGGTCTTTGGTAGGGAGACCTTTGTCTTGGGGACGAGTGGTTATTTCGCATTTGTTCAAACCATTTTGCTTATACATGGAAATATGAAAATCTATGACCATCGTACTCGAACGAAGTGAGTCATAGGGTAGGGTTTGGAAGAAATGTTTCTGCAATTTACCTAATGGTTGTAAGGTCTGAGGATTGAAACAAAAGGCATAAAACAAATATTCAGTATCAGGTTGTAATTTCCCGATATAGGAATTGGTATAACCCTGTGAAAGGCAATGTGACTTGAAATCCGCAATGTATTGAACGTCTTCGCGAAGATAGGAATGTCGCCATACCAGATAATAAGCGTAGAGGCTATCGGTGGTGAGCATCATGAAATGTTCGTCATTGTAGTCCAATTGGAAGTAATCTTGAGCGGGTATGATGTTGGCATAATAGTACGCTCTATGATCTTCCGGGTCAACAATCAGGTAAGTGGAGACGTCGTTGGTTTGATGGGTAGAGATACGCAAATCCACCGCCTTGTCAATAGTAGGCGATTCGGTTTGGCATGCGCATAAAATTAATGCAAGACCAACCAAGAGTATGTATATCTGTTTTGCCATGTATATGTGTATAAATTGTATAAGATATTTATTTGGAATACTGTTTATGTTGCAGGTTGAATGGATATTGCTACAGTTTGATGAGTTGGTTGTTTAGAAGACGTTGGGAATATCATTATTTTCGCTGAGCAGATTCAGGCATGTGTATAGAAATCGTAATCCGCTCTTGCCGTGGGAACCAAAATCTCCGCAATTGTAGCGCACATTGCATTGTTGACGAGAGAGTGAATTCTGCAGGCTATAGGCATTCACAAAAGGAACCACATTGTCTTTGGTGGAATGGAAAATGTAGATAGGTGCCTTAGGTGTAAAATTGGCCGTCATGGAGTTGCTAAGCATGGCCATATAGAGTTTGCTCATGGTCTCTGTCACTTTGTTTTGTGCTTCCTCGGTGAGCAGAAGGCTCACCTGCTTGGAACCTATGAGTTCGGTTATCTGCATGGCGCTGTATTTCTTGGAGTTAAGCCATTCGTCCATATGTTGTAACATGACCGGCGAGAAGTATTTTGCATAGTCCAAGTCCAGATTCATGCTTTCGTTCAATCCCTGAATCAACATAGGGATAGCGCATGGGTAATCAGTGTTGTCCTCCTGAATGATCTGATCGTAGGTGGCACAAACATCGTATGGACCACCACCGGCCATGTTGAGTCGAATACACTCGTTCGGGTAGTGCAATTCCAATTCGCGCTGTACAGCCAGAGTAGTTGCACCTCCTTGTGAGTAGCCCAGCAGAAAGATGTCGTCATGCTCGGGTTTGCAGCCAATATATTCAAGAAATGGTTTTGCTGCCATGTACATATCAACCACGTTTCTAGCCGATAGGATTACATTTAAGTATGGGTGAACATGGTCTGCCGTGATACCAAATCCAATATAATCCGGTATGATCAAGGCCAGTCCTCGCGCAGCAAAAATACCTTCGAGAGGAAAAGCTTTGCTGGGACACTCGTAGTTGGCACCGATGGTATAGTGGCTAACGAGCATGATACGAGAAATTTTTTTATTTTTGGGTAGGATGATACGTCCGGAGAGACGAATCGGATTTCCATTTCCGTCAATGGACTCGTAAGTACCAATGAAACTGACGAGATTAGTGCCATGGAAATGAGAGAACAACTCTTTGGCAAACTGCTGTGCGCTAACAGAGGAAGTGCGGCTGATGGTGGCTTGCGATTCGTCTTCACGTAGTGCATCTGCGATGCGTTCGCCTCCCGGCAAGTAACAATTCATCATCAGTTCCTCGCTTATACAATCTTCCTGATTGCTCATAGGCATAAAGCAAGTCTTGGGGTTGAGTGACGAAAAGTCATTCAGATCCACCCAAGTCTCTTTGGTATGTGAGCATGCTATCAGCAAGATAGTGGATAATAGCGCTATGTAGTGAGTTGGCTTCATTCGTATGTTGTGCTAATCTATCAGAAAAAGAATTTTGAAAAAACAATAAACGTGTTATTAAAAAACGTAGCCGGCGCCTAGGGTGAATAACTTAGAAAACAGCATGTAGATGGTTTCGTCATCTTTCAGACTGGTGAGTCCTCCTATTTCGAAAAGTCCGTACCATCGGTTGTAACCTGCCTTAATTCCGAGAACGGTGAGGTCGATAACCGGTGCGACAACTGTATTTTTTCCATGCAGATCGACTTCGCTTCCGCCGTTGATATTGATTCCTACACCAATGCCCGAATACAAATTGATATACTCATGAAATAAATAGGTGAATCGCGCCTTGGGAATGAAACTTAGGTTGTAGAAGTTCTCGCGTTTGTCGCTGAGTATCATGTTTTGATTGTTGTAACCAAGAACATGCCACGAAGTGTATTGATAATCAACTTGTGCCCCCAAACTGAGCCAATTATACAGTCGAAAATCATACTCGATAGCGAAGTGAGGTGTCCATGCACAACGTTGGCGCTCAAGAAAAATACTAAAATCGTCAATCTGGTTATGCAAATCACCATGAGTATCGTTGTGCCAAATTAGAGATTCAAAAAACGGATCTCCCATCGTGAGCCGCACCTCGTTACGATAAGCCTCGTATTCAAACTCGGATTCCGCTCTCAGGTTGAGTGTTGCGGAGAATGCTATCAGGAGTGTGAGTAATATTTTCTTCATGCTTGTCGTAGTGTGTGATTGTTTCATTTTTCCCAGAGGTGCTTCATCCATTCAGCCATTTTTTGTTCGGCCGGCGAGCCTTGAATATGCCAGAATTGGGTATCTATCAGTTCGTCCGGCATGTATTGTTGTTTTACGAAATGGTTTTGATAATCATGCGCATATTTGTATTCTTCACCATATCCCAATTCTTCCATCAGTTTCGTTGGCGCGTTCCTCAAATGGAGCGGCACAGGGAGATTCCCAGTTTTTTCCACCATCGCCAATGCATCGTTGATAGCCATATAGGCCGAGTTGGATTTTTGAGATGTTGCCAGATAGACAGTAGCCATAGCGAGTGGGATACGTCCTTCGGGCCAACCAATCTTACTGACAGCGTCAAAAGCGCTGTTGGCAATAAGAAGGGCATTGGGATTGGCAAGACCAATATCTTCGCTGGCAGAAATGACGAGTCGACGAGCAATAAACTTAGGATCCTCGCCAGCAGCCACCATGCGCGCCAGCCAATAGATAGCAGCATCAGGGTCGCTGCCTCGAATGGATTTGATGAACGCCGAGATGATATCATAGTGCATCTCACCATCTTTGTCGTAAGCCACCGGGTTTTGCTGGAGTTGTTTCGTTACGGTATCGTTGTCTATGACGCAATCATAATTTTCGTCATAACTGCCGGCTACGCCTGTCACCAAATCCAAAATATTCAGCAATTTACGTGCATCCCCTCCTGAGTAACGAAGTAAGCTCTCCGTTTCGCGAACATCAATTTTCTTTTGCTTCAAATAACTGTCGGTCTTCAATGTTCGCTCTACCAATCCCAATAAATCCTCTTTTCCTAATGGTTTCAGCACATATACAGCACAACGTGAGAGCAGGGGAGTAATAACTTCGAATGACGGATTTTCGGTGGTAGCACCAATCAGGGTGATAATGCCCTCTTCGACAGCTCCCAAGAGTGAGTCTTGCTGACTTTTGCTGAACCGATGAATCTCGTCGATAAACAAAATGGGGCTGGCGGTAAACTCCCGATTGGAAACTGTTGTGGCAGAAAGCGGTTGATCGTCGATGGTATCAAATAGTCCTCCAACAGATGGTTTTATGTTTGTGGCGGCGGCAGAAGTGAACAATCCACCAGCCATCAAATGGTTGCTTTGTCGTGCTTTGTCAATGACCTCTCGCACTTCTTTTACTCCACTTGTAACTGCGGAAAGTGTGTAGAAAGGTCGCTCCAATTCGTTGGCAATGATGCGTGCAAGCGTTGTTTTACCAACACCAGGAGGACCCCATAAGATGAAACTGGACAAATTGCCCGTTTCAATCATCTGTCGCAAAATGGCGCCTTCGCCAACCAAGTGCTTCTGACCTATATAATCGCACAGCTTTTTAGGCCGCATTCGTTCTGCCAATGGTAACATTTTCTACGTGGTAAAAAGCGTTTTATGGGTGTTAGTTGTTCGAAATAAAGTGCAAAATTACTAAAAATATTTGATATAAACAAATATTAGTCATTGAAATCTTGCAAAAACGTATCAAAACTCATCGGCGATAGTGGTGTAGTACCCATGTCCCGGGTAAACGATTGTGTTGTTTGGCAATTGAGCCAACCGTCCGAGTGATGCCATCAACTGGCCGTAGTCACCACCTTGTAAATCGGTTCGACCATATCCCTGTTGAAACAATGTGTCGCCGGAGAATAGGATGGCGGGTTGTGACTGTGCATCGGTGTTGTTGCTGCAATTGGGTTGGAACAGGTAGCAAACCGAGCCGGGTGAATGCCCCGGTGTGTGGAGGACAACGATGTCGTATCCGGCGATATGAAGTGTGGTCTGCTCGCCATGGATTCCCTGCACAAATGGAGGCAGAGGAATAAATTCGGTCGTCATGTCGTTGAGCAGAGGAATGCCAAACATCGCTGCCTGCTCGTAGCTGGAAGCAAAGATTGGTGCGTCGTCCGGATGAAGGTATGGGCGGAGCAGATACTCGTCCATCACATATTTGAGCCCGAGTACATGATCGATGTGTGCGTGAGTAAGAAGATGTGCGACAGGATTGAGCTCTTCCTGAGTAAGGTAAGTTCGGATACGATCAAACTCGGCAGATATATGTGCTCCACAGTCGATTATGATAGCGGCATGTGGTTGAGAATCGGAGAAATGTGACACAATGTGACATGACTCACGAAAGGCGTTATTGACGAATGTTTTTATTTGCATACGTTGTAAATCTGTATGTTATTTTGCTACTCCCAAACTGATACGATGGCGAGGTAAATCAACGCCAATAATGGCAACCTGAAGTGTTTGGCCAAGGGTTAGTTTGAGGTTGTTTCGTTTAATTTGAGAGATGTGTAGGAGGCCGTCTTGATGTACTCCAAGATCGATGAATGCTCCAAAATCGGTGATGTTGGTCACTTTGCCAGGAAGAATCATTCCTTCCTTGAGGTCGTCGATAGTGTGCACTTCGTCAGAAAAGCGGAACTGTTCAGCCTGACCACGAGGATCACGAGCCGGTTTTTCCAATTCGGCCAAAATGTCTTTGAGCGTAGGCAATCCAACGGCTTCTATTCCCATTTTAGCAGCAGAAGCTTCGTCGATGACATAGCGCTGAAGTTGATCAGACAAGGTCTGCAGCAGTGGCTTGTTGTGGATAAGCTCCTTGACATGACAATGGTTGTCGGCAGCCATCTGCTCAACCAAAGCATATCGTTCGGGGTGAACGGCCGAATTATCAAGCGGATTTTTGGAACCGCTAACACGTAGGAAACCAGCCGCCTGCTGATAGGTTTTTGGTCCAAGTTTTGGCACTTTGAGCAACGCTGCACGTGATGTAAATGGTCCGTGTTCGGTACGATAGTTGACAATGTTTTGCGCGATGGTCGGTCCGAGGCCAGAAATATAAGTGAGCAGGTGCTTGCTGGCCGTATTGACATCAACGCCAACAGAATTGACGGCAGATTCGACTGTTTGTGTAAGGGCCGTCTTCAGTTTGTTTTGGTCCACATCATGTTGGTACTGCCCAACTCCGATGGATTTTGGATCGATCTTGACGAGTTCTGCCAAGGGATCCATGAGTCTTCGGCCAATACTTACTGCGCCACGAACTGTCACATCTTCGTTTGGAAACTCTTGTCTTGCCACCTCTCCAGCAGAATAGATGGATGCACCAGACTCGTTGACGACATACACTTCGATTTGTTCAAGTCCGAGTCCGGAAAGCGTGCGACGGACAAAATCTTCGGTTTCTCGAGATGCTGTACCATTACCAATACTGATGGCCTCAATCTGGAAACGATTGCAAAGTGCGGCTAATTCTCGTGTTGCTCCGGCAATATCGTTTTTAGGAGGTACGGGATAGATGACCGAGTGGTGCAGCAAGTCGCCCTGTGCAGACAGACATACCAATTTGCATCCTGTACGGAAGCCCGGATCAAGTGCCAAAATTCGCTTTTGTCCAAGTGGCGCAGCCAAGAGGAGTTGTCGTGCGTTGTCGGCAAATACGCGTATAGCTTCGTCGTCGGCTTTTTCTTTTGCCTTGGCCATGTATTCGGTTTCGATAGATGGTTTGAGCAATCGCTTGTATGCATCCTCCATTGCCAGTTCGACCTGATAAGCGGCATCGCTGCTGTTGCGAAGAAAAATGCGTGCCAGCTTGTCGAGCGCCTTCTCTGCGTCGGGAGATATATCAAGTCGCAAAAATCCTTCGGCTTCACCACGTCGCATGGCCAATAGGCGATGGGAAGCGATGCGTGAAAGTCGGTCATGCGCATCAAAATAGTCACGATACTGATTGGCAGAGTCTTCAAAAGAATCGCCTGCAGACGTTGCCTTTTCTTCTGTTTTTTCTTTGGCAGAGGTGGTTCTTTTTACAACTTTTTTGGATGTGATGATGGCTGAATAATCGAACTCGCGTCTGATAGCGTTGCGCGCCTGCTGCGATTCGTTCATCCACTCAGCGATGATGTCGCGTGCACCCTGAAGTGCATCGTCGGCAGAATTGACCTCTGGGGTGAGGAATTTGCTTGCTGCTTCGTTGGGTTTGAGCGTAGGTGATTGCGACATTAGTTGTTTGGCAAGTGGTTCCAAGCCATGCTCGCGTGCAACATCCGCGCGCGTTTTGCGATGTGGTTTATAAGGAAGGTATAAATCCTCAAGTGTGGATGACTCCCAGCAATCGTTGATTTGTTTCTCAAGTTCGGGTGTGAGTTTTCCCTGTTCCTGAATGGTGTGAAGTATCGTCGCTTTTCGGTCGGCCAAATCGTTAAGACGCGTGAGCTGATCAAGAATCGCAGCGATTTGGACTTCGTCCATACTGCCCGTTCTTTCTTTACGATATCGTGCAATAAAAGGAATAGTGGCTCCTTCATCCAAAAGGTCGAGAACAGCGGCTACCTGCCGTTCGGAAATGGATAGGCGGGAGGATATGATGGAAGAAAAATTGGTCATGTCAATCGTGTCGATTTTTGCTGTATAGAGTGGGGTACATGTATATAAATGGAGTAAAATACGTGTACAAAAGGAGTGGGATTGGGGTATAACAAATAAGTTAAAAATGAGTTAACAAAAAAGTTATGAGGTTTGCTAGAGCTTTGCTGGAGGTTTGCTGGAGGTCTGCTAAAAGACTTAGGGAAGTCTTAGGGGACTCTTAGGGGACTCTTAGGGAAATCCTTGGATTTTTGGGAAAATCAAAGGAGAATATTAAAGTGTGCCACATAAAAGAAACTTCACCGAGATAACCTAACCAGTAAATAACTCACGGCTTACTCAGGGATAACTCAGGGATATGCTGGGATAGCTCATGGAATATGCAGAGATGACTTGCGGATTACTCAAGGCAACGGTCCAGCAGATCGGTAATGCGCTTTTGGTCGAGATGCTGTCCGATGAAGACGAGTTTCTGCATACGGTCACCATATACGTCATCCCAATCTCGACGAACCGATGGTTCGCGCTCCATGAGGTCGGCAAGTTCTTCCGGCGTCATAGTGGCATACCATTGTCCTGCATTGCGGAGTTGGAACTGTTTTCCGGCCTGTTCGAAAACGTAGCATGTGTCCATCTCGTCGGCGAAATAGCACATACCTTTGCAACGAAGGACACGTCCTCCGTCTGCATCATTCTTGGGCCAATGACGCGCTACAAAATTGTCAAAGAGTCCCAGATTGAATGGTCGTCGTGCATAGTAAACGAATGAACCGATGCCGTATTCTTCGGTATGTGCATGACCTTCTTCGCACTCGTGACAATGGCAATGAGGCCCATGCTCATGGTGATGGTCGTGATGGTGTTCGTGTTCGTGATGATGTTCGTCATCGTGTTCATGATGATGGTGCTCATCATCGTCGTCATCATCATCATCGTGTTCGTGGTCATGCTCGGTGGCCTGAATCCATGCGGCCGAACCGGCAACTTCGTCAAAATCGAAAGAGTGAGTATTGAGTATCTTCTCAAATGGCACGTTACCGTAGTTGCATTCGATAATTTCTGCTTTTGGCTGGAGGGCATGAATGATGTCCTTGATTTGACGAAGCTCGGTAAAAGTGACGTCTGCGGCCTTGTTAAGAAGTACGAGATTGCAGAACTCAATCTGCTGGATAATCAGGTTTTCGATATCTTCTTCGTCGATATGTTCGTTTTTGAGATGTTGTCCGCAGTTGAACTCGTCGCGCATTCTCATAGCGTCCACGATGGTGACAATGGAGTCAATCTGAGCTATGCCATCTTTGACATACTGAGGCGCCAATGAAGGCATAGAGCAGATGGTTTGTGCAATAGGTGCGGGTTCGCAAATACCGCTGGCTTCGATGACAATATAGTCGAATCGGTTCTGCGCCATGATGTCGTGCAGTTGCTCAACAAGGTCCATCTTGAGTGTGCAGCAAATGCATCCGTTTTGGAGCGCCACAAGTGACTCGTCTTTCTGATCAACGACTCCTCCCTGCTGAATGAGTTCGGCATCGATGTTGACTTCTCCAATATCGTTGACGATGACTGCGAAACGTATGCCTTGCTGATTGGAAAGAATGCGATTGAGTAGGGTGGTTTTTCCGCTACCAAGGTAGCCTGTAAGTAAAAGTACTGGTGTAATCATATGTGTTGAAAGTTCAAAAAATCAACGTAAAAAAGTTCAAAATTAGTGCAAAGATAATAAAATTATCTCAAATGTTAAAGAAACTGCGTAAATAATTTGCATATATGAGAAAAAAATAGTAATTTTGCACCAAATTACTTAAATTCGATTTATTGTGGGCTGATGTGTGTTAGCTCCGACGTAAAAAATAAAAAAATATGTTTGATAATCTATCCGAAAGACTTGAGCGCTCGTTTAAGATCCTGAAAGGCGAGGGGCGCATTACAGAAATAAATGTTGCGGAGACCGTAAAAGATATTCGCAAGGCATTGTTGGAAGCCGATGTGAACTATAAAACGGCAAAGCAATTTACAGATTCGGTGAAAGAAAAAGCGCTGGGTCAGGACGTGTTGACATCGCTTAAACCCGGTCAGTTGTTGGTAAAAATTACGCATGACGAGTTGGCCACGCTGATGGGTGGTGAAGCTCAGGAAGTAAACCTGAAAGGAAGTCCTGCCATTGTGCTGCTAAGTGGTTTGCAGGGTTCCGGTAAGACAACTTTTGCGGCTAAGTTTGCCAATTATCTGAAAAGCAAGAAGGGCAAGAAAGTGATGATGGTAGCGTGTGACGTGTATCGTCCGGCTGCTATTGAGCAAATCAAGGTTCTGGGTGAGCAGATTGGCGTGGATGTATATGATGAGCCAAGTGAACAGAACCCGGTAGAGAAAGCGAAGAAAGCCATAGAGAAAGCACGTGTTTACGGCTATGATGTGGTGATCGTGGATACAGCAGGCCGTTTGGCTGTGGACGAGCAGATGATGCAGGAGATTGCGGCAATAAAAGAAGCAATCAATCCTTCTGAGACATTGTTTGTAGTGGACTCGATGACCGGTCAGGACGCTGTGAATACGGCGAAAGAATTCAACGACCGTTTGGACTTCGATGGCGTAGTTTTGACCAAGTTGGATGGTGATGCCCGTGGTGGTGCGGCCTTGTCCATTCGTTCCGTTGTAGAGAAACCTATTAAATTTATAGGTACGGGCGAGAAGATGGAGGCAATAGATGTCTTCCACCCAAGTCGTATGGCCGATCGTATCCTGGGTATGGGTGACGTTGTTTCGCTTGTAGAACGTGCGCAAGAGCAATATGACGAAGAGGAGGCCCGCCGTATCTCAAAGAAGATAGCCAAGAATCAGTTTGACTTCAACGACTTCCGCAGTCAGTTGGAGCAGATTAAGAAAATGGGTAATATGAAGGACCTGATGGGCATGATACCAGGTATGGATAAGGCCTTGAAGGGTGTGGAAATCAGCGATGATGCTTTCAAGCCAATAGAGGCAATAATAGACTCAATGACTCCTGCAGAGCGTGAGAATCCAAGTCTGCTGAATGGCAGTCGCAAGAATCGTATCGCGGCCGGTGCCGGTGTCAGCATCGTGGAGGTGAATCGCTTCCTGAAGCAATTTGACCAAACCAGCAAAATGATGCGCAAAGTGCAACAAATGCAAAAGGGCGGCAGAATGTTTCGTCGCTAATTGAAATCTAATTTATCCATAATCAAAAATAAAATAAGATATGGAAAAATCAAAAGTATATTTTACAGACATGCGTGCCGGAGTAGGCAGCAACATGTTGCAGAAAATGGAGCGTATCGTTCGCGAGGCAGGTATCGACAAGATTGATTTTAAAGATAAGTTGGTTGCCGTAAAGATTCACTTCGGTGAGTATGGCAATATGGCGTATATTCGTCCAAATTATGCGGCTGTCATCGTGAAAATCATTCGTGATTTGGGTGGTAAGCCATTCCTGACGGACAGTAATACGTTGTACAGTGGCAGTCGCTCGAATGCCGTAGATCACTTGCATACCGCCATGGTGAATGGCTTCAATCTGATAGCTACGGGCTGTGATGTGGTAATCGCCGATGGTCTTCGCGGTAAGGATGAGCGTGCTATAGATGTCAATGGCGAATTTTGCAAGGCTCCATTGATTGGTGCAGCCATAGCAGAAGCGGATATCGTTGTGAGCATGACTCACTTCAAGGGTCACGAGATGGCCGGTTTTGGCGGTACAATAAAGAACCTGGGTATGGGTTCCGGTAGTGTGGCCGGCAAGCAAGAGATGCACTCGACAGCTCAACCCAAAGTGGAATTGGAAAAGTGTATCGGCTGCAAAATTTGTGAGAAGAATTGTGCGCACGAGGCTATCAAGGTGGTGGATAAAAAGGCTGTAATTGATTACAACAAGTGTTTGGGTTGTGGTCAGTGTGTGGCACTCTGCAAGAACGAAGGTGTAGTCATGGGTAGCACCGAAAGTGGTATTATCCTGAACTATAAGATAGTGGAATATACAGAGGCAGTGTTGAAGGATAAGCCCAACTTCCACGTGTCATTTATTATGAACGTGAGTCCTGAGTGCGATTGTTGGGCACACAACGACGCAGCCATTGTGCCAGATCTTGGCATAGCAGCTTCTTTTGATCCTGTTGCTTTGGATCAGGCTTGTGCCGATTTGGTAAATGCAGCTCCAATGCTGAAGAACAACATGTTGCATGACAAGCATGAACATGAGCACGAAGGTGAGTGCCATCATGATCATGCAACCGAATGCGATCATCAGCATGACAAGTTCCACGTAATGCACCCAGATACAAATTGGCAAATCGGCCTTGAGTACGCTGAGAAACGCGGTATGGGTACACGAGAATACGAATTGATAAAATTATAATGACACAAGTATTGGGTATGCCTATATTGCTCTAT
Source organism: Paludibacteraceae bacterium (assembly GCA_024399615.1). Lineage (GTDB taxonomy): Bacteria > Bacteroidota > Bacteroidia > Bacteroidales > Paludibacteraceae > Colicola. The sequence goes on from JAKSNQ010000012.1 coordinate 28,387, forward strand.
CTGGCAGTCATCAACGTGGTGGCTTTTGCAGCGTATGGTGCAGATAAGTATAAAGCACAACATGGGCAATGGCGCATCCCGGAAAAAACTTTGTTGGGATTGGCCCTGATAGGTGGCGCTGCCGGTGCATTGGCCGGCATGTTCACCTTCAGGCACAAAACCAAGCATTTGAGTTTCTTGATTTTGGTTCCATTGATGTTGGTAGGCTGGATCGTTCTATTGGGTTGGATGGGTTTTACCGGCGATAACGTACTGGAAACCATTGGTCTAAATCCGATGGAACAGTCTGTAAAAGATGAGAGTGTGGATCGAGAGAAAGTACGTAAAATGGCGTTATGGTTGCATGAAAAATATCCAAAAGCGACATTGCAAGACGTTTATAAGACCTGCTATCAGGACTATTTTGGTGCTGAACATATGGTGAAAGATGAAGAGACTGCCCGCGCATATTTGCATCAGGAATTGGAGCAGATGAAAGGCGAGAAGATGCATATCATCTCGAATGAAATGACGGGTTGGCGTCACAAATATGTTCGCAGGTCGTTGAAACTGGTGCAACAAGGGAAGCTGGATGAGGAAGCACTTTTGACAGACTTTCTCCAAGCGGCAAGTCATTATAATAATACGCATGCGCGCATAGAACAATGGATGAGAGAATGGACAGAAGTGGCGGCTATTTGTATTGAAGCAGTACCCGAATGGGCGGATTCTTCTTTGGAAGACGAACTGTTGGAATGTGCAAAACAGGCAGCTGCCGTTCATCATAGTCGTGCTTATCACGATGCATATCATCCTCATTACAGGATAGTTAAAAATGAAAAATAGACTATTGAAATCTTTTCTGTCGGTGTGTGGGTTAGTGCTGTTGAGTGCTATCCAGATATCATGTACTCCCAATCAAGGGAATACGTCTCATGAACCTCAGCATCGCGATTCCGTAGCAGTTGATGCTATTCAGTTGAGATCGCTTGAGGATATGTCGTTACGTGAAAAAGTAGGACAGATGTTTAATGTTCGGCCCGAGGTGTTAAATGGTGACCAAGCCACTATCTATCCTAATTATCGCATGAAGCAAGCGTTTGCGAAATATCCTTGTGGTTCGTTGACGCTGTTTGGCAAGAATATCTCGCACCCCAATCAGCTGAAGGAGTTGACCGCATTTTTGCACGGCCTTGGTGATTATCCGCTATTGTGCATAGATGAAGAGGGTGGAAGAGTAGCTCGAATAGCACGAGAAAATAAGAACTATTTCGACGTGCCGAGTTATGAAAGTATGTGGTCGATAGGTCAAAGTGGCAATAGTGAAAATGCGTATGAAGCGGGTTCTTCGATAGGTGAATATTTGTCACGTTATGGCTTAGACGTCGATTTTGCACCAGTTGCAGACATATGGAGCAATCCGAATAATCAAGTGATAGCAGATCGTTCCTTCTCCAATGACGCTCATGTGGTTGCTCAAATGACGGGCCGATTTTATGATGGTTTGTCCGAGCATCATGTTGTGGGCTGCTACAAGCATTTTCCCGGGCATGGCGACACAGATACCGACACGCATTTGGGATATGCAGAGACCACCAAGAGTTGGGAAGAATTGCAGGCATTTGAGTTGATACCATTCCAATCCGGTATAGATAAAGGGGTAGAAATGATAATGGTCGGGCATGTGAGTGCTCCCAGTGTGACCGGTCAGTCCGTACCAGCCACGTTGTCGTATATGCTGCTGACGGAGAAGCTACGAGGTGAAATGGGCTTTGAAGGCATTATTATCACGGATGGTATGGAAATGGGTGCCATTCGTAACGAATATGCAGGTCAAGGCGGTGAGGCTGCTATTCGTGCTATCGAGGCAGGCGTTGATATCATCTTGTTGCCAGATGACTATTTTTCCACCTTTGATGCTGTAGTTTCAGCCGTGGAACAGGGTAGGTTGACAGAAGAACGCATCAATCAGAGTGTAACACGCATTTTAGCGCTGAAACGCGAGTTGTTGCAATGTAAAATTTCAAATAATTCAAAATAAAAATAGAACAATGTACAGTGATCCAAAAGAGTGCATCTATTGCACCAAACATGAGGCACGCGAAGCAATCATGCTTCCTATTTGCGAGTTGAGTGTAAGTAAGGCTTTCTTGTTCAAAGAACAGACTTACCATGGCCGTTGCCTAGTGGCATACAATGGCCACGTGAATGACCTGAATGAACTGAGCGACGAAGAACGTAACGCATTCATGGCTGATGTGGCAAAAGTAACTCGTGCCATGCAAAAATTGTTCAATCCGGAAAAGATTAACTATGGTGCCTACAGCGATAAGTTGTCGCATCTGCACTTCCATCTTGCACCAAAGTATGTAGATGGTCCTGACTATGGTGGCACATTCCAGATGAATCCAGGCAAAGTGTACCTGACAGATGCTGAGTATGAACAGATGATAGCAGATTTGAAGTCGGCCATCATGCAATAAATATAAGGTATGGGAACTGTAGGAAAAACGATAGGCTGTCTGACGCCAATTGTATTGCTGATCGTGGCAGGCTGGTTTTATTTCCAGTATTGTTTTGTACGCTCAGAGGGTGTAGATACCGGTGAACTGAATTATTTTGCATATCAGGGAGTGGTGTTCAAGACATATGAAGGAAAGTTGATTCAAACTGGTTTTCAACGTAATGCAACAGGTGCACAGAGCAACGAGTTTCGTTTCTCTGTCGACAATTCCGCAATTGCTGATTCATTGATGCATTGTACGGGTAAACAAGTGGAATTGCATTATCGAAAATATACCAAAGCATTACCATGGCGTGGTGAAAGCGTATATGTAGTGGATAGTATCTGGTCTGTGAAAAACGTGAGTCCGTCTATGTATAAGAGCTTTTAATCTACATAAATTGAAACTGAAAAATTGAAATTATGATACAAGACAATTTTATACGTCTTTTTGAAGACGCTATTCGTCGACACTGGAGTCAGCCAGCAATGACAGACTATGGTCACGATAAGGTGTGGACCTATGGTGAAGTAGGTGAGCAGGTCGAAAAACTGCATATTCTGCTTCAGCAATGTGGAATTGAAAAAAATGACAAGGTGGCTCTGATTGGCCGTAATTCCTCCACCTGGGCTATAACTTATGTAGCCGTAGTCACTTATGGTGCAATCGTTGTACCTATTTTGCAGGACTTCAAACCCGGTGATGTGACACATATCATCAATCACTCGGAGTCAAAGTTGCTGTTTACAGGTGATGCGATTTGGGAGCATTTGGACCTGAATGACATGCTTGAAGTAAAGGCCGTATTTTCTCTGACAAATTTTGCTCCTCTTGCGGTAAAACATCGTGCGCTGAGCGAAAAAGAACTGAAAACCGCCAATAAGGAAGCCAAACGAGAGGTAGAAAGAGCCGAGAAAGACTTCAATGAAGCCGAGAAGGCAGCCAAGAAAGCCGCAAAGAAAGCAGGTGAGGACTATGAGAAGAAAAAGTTCGTACCAGAAGAAATTGAAGTTAGTGAGTTTGTGCCAATCATGAATGAAGACGAGTTGACACCATCGTATATCGAAGCGTTGTTCTTGGAGAAATTCAACCATAATTTCCACAAAGACCGCATTCGCTACGATTACAAAGACAATAGTGAAGTGGCCTCAATTAACTACACGAGCGGAACAACTGGTTTCTCGAAAGGTGTTGTGACTCCACTGAACGCTTTAGCCGGCAATGTAACCTTTGGTTTGGAAACAAAAATTTGCTATGAAGGAAGCCGCTTCTTATGTTTCTTGCCATTGGCGCATGCATATGGTTGCGCATTTGATTTTCTGAGCAATTTCTGTGCGGGTGGTTACACCTGCTATTACGGTCGTCCATTGGCTGCAAAGATTTTGCTGAAAGCTTTCTCAGAGTTTAAACCAACGACCATTTTTACTGTACCTTTGATCATCGAGAAGATTTATAAGAAGATGATCCAGCCTATATTGAATGATCCAATGAAAAGTTGGGTATTTGCCGTTCCAGGTTTGTCGGGTGCAGTATTGTCTCAGATTCGCAAGAAACTGATAGATGCCTTTGGTGGTGAGTTTAAGCAGGTAATCATCGGTGGTGCTCCACTGAACGCAGAGGTAGAGGCCTTCTTCCATAAAATAGAGTTTCCATTTACAGTGGGCTATGGTATGACCGAATGCGCTCCATTGATTTCCTTTGCTCCATACAATGAGTTTATTCCTCAGTCTTGTGGTCGTATATTGCCCAAAATGGAAGTGCGAATTGCAAATCCCAACGCAGATGGTGTCGGTGAGATAGAGGTAACCGGTGAGAACGTAATGTTGGGATACTATAAAAACGAAGAAGCGACTCAATTGACCTTCTCGGAAGATGGTTGGCTGAAGACAGGTGACCTGGGCGAGGTGGATGATGATGGTAATATTACGATCAAAGGTCGCAATAAGACGATGCTTCTGGGCCCAAGCGGACAAAATATCTATCCAGAAGAAATAGAGGCTGTGCTTGATAATATGCCATTCATTCAGGAGTCAATCGTTATGCAAAAAGATGACGTTCTTGTAGCATTGGTATGTCCGGATATGGAGGCAGCAGATGCGGCCCATCTGACTCCAGAACAGTTGCGTGAGCAGATGGAAGTAAACCGAAAGCAGGTGAATAAGCAGGTGGCTGCTTATGAGCAGGTGACCCAAATACGCATCTATCCTCACGAGTTTGAAAAGACACCTAAGAAGTCCATCAAACGATATCTCTATAACCCGACAATGGGCGAATAAGCATCAATTACGCGCTATTTTAGCAAAAAATGCATTGAATAATGAAAAAACTTGCCACAAATTTTGTCATGTGGCAAGTTTTTTGTATCTTTGCAGACTGAATGCGCATAGTGTGCGCCTGAGTTGATAAATGAAAAATAAAAGAGTATATATATTTGTGTGGATGCTGCTGATGGTAGCAGTCGTTTTTGCGCAGAACAATACCCAATCACCTTTTTCCAAGTTAGCATATGGTGAGATGAATGACAATGTTCCAGGTGCCTATCGTGCTATGGGTAGTGTGGGTATAGGTATGCGTGACAATCGCGTAATCAATCCTTCACAGCCGGCCTCATTTACGGTAGTGGACAGTACTTCGTTTATGTTTGACCTCGCCGCTTCCGGTATGTGGGATAATTATTCCGATGCAGGTGGAACACGTAATGTGGGTAATGGTAATCTGGAGTATTTGGCCCTTCAGTTTCCTATTTGGAAGCGTTGGATAGGCATGTCTGTCGGTGTGTTGCCATATTCAGTTCAAGGCTATCAGTTCAGTCTTTCCGACTCGATAAACTCGCATTATCACTACTCAAAAGACTATGTTGGAGAAGGTGGCATCACTCAGGTGTATGCCGGTTTGTCATTTAATATCTGTGATTGGTTTGCGGTTGGTGCTAATGCGTACTATATGTTCGGTGATTTGACCAACGAACGAAGCATCAGTTTTGAGGACCAAACTATGAATAATGAGGCAGAAATTTCAATGTTGGACGTTCGAGATTGGCGCTTCAGATATGGCGCGCAGCTCTTTCACCAATTTGATAAATGCTACTTCTCATTAGGAGCTATTTTTGAAAACAAGAGTAAACTAAACAGTGATTTTTATCATATTGAAACTTTGGCTACAGATACGATTGAATACGTGGTACCAGACTGCGAACTTCCTATGGTTTGGGGTGTCGGGGCCATGTTCAATTATGGTGGACGATTCATGTTCAGTGCAGACTACACACGTCATGGATGGGGTAGTGTCAAGTATTATGATGCATCGCAACAACTGCAGGATCGTTACAAATTAGCTCTCGGTTTTGAATATACGCATAATCCCTTTGGACGTCGATATGTTGACCATATGCCTTGGCGTATAGGTTTCTCGATGGCAAATTCGTATGTTAGTTCTATCCCCAGCAAAGAATATATAGTGTCCATGGGTACCGCGTTCCCACTACATAATGTAGCAACGGTTATCAATACTTCGTTGGAGTATGGACATCGTGGTAATCATTCAACGATTAACGAAAATTTCATTCGTTTTACCCTGAATGTGGCAGTAAATGAGAATTGGTTCTTCAAAAGACGTTTATAAATTCTTCAATTTTGGCACGGTGTTTGAAAGTATATATTCAAACGAATGTTAATTCAGTTGGTGATGAATTCCATTGAAATATTTTAACTCTTAAATAAATTCTGATATGAACACAAAAACATTACTCGGATTGGCGCTCTGCACCACCATGTCGTTGACTGCTTTGGCACAGTCACCTATCTTGGATGCCGTTGAGGCTATCCCTGCTGAGGAAAATTGTGTAACCTATGTTTCGCTTTTCCATGAATCAGCAAAAAACAAACAGTATGCAGATGCAAAGGTGAACTGGTTGCGTGCATACAAGACTTGTCCAACAGCTTCGTTGAACATTTATGTGGATGGTGTAAAGATTTGCGAATGGCAACTGTCTCAGCTCAAAGCCGGCACTGCAGAGTACAATGATTGGCGCAATCTGTTGATGCAAGTTTACGATGACCGTGTAAAGAACTATGGTAATTATCCCAAGATGCCAGCTTCAGCAGTATTGGGTGATAAGGGTGTAGCATACTGCAACTATTTTGCAGAGGATGAAACCAAAGCTCCAGCATACACATGGCTCAAAGAGTCAGTAGAACAACGTGGTGCACAGTCAAAGATTACTGTTGTCAGCAAGTTTATCGAGGTTTCTTTAGGCTTGTATAAGAGTGATGCATCCAAGTATGGTGAGCAATACATTGCAGATTATCAATTGTGCTCAGACATCTTCAATGCTATGGCTTCAGATGCAAACGACAAGAATGCATCAGGTGCAGCAAGGAAAAGAGATTATATGGATCAGGTATTTGCAGCCAGTGGTGCTGCAGATTGCAACAAGTTGGATGAGTTGTATGCAAAGACAGTTTCGTCTAATGTGGATAACCTTGAACTTCTGAACAAGATTATGGCTTTGTATCGCCGTGTAAACTGCGTAGAAAGCGACGTCTATTTTGCAGCAGCAGAGGCATCCCACAAACTCGCTCCAACTGCAGAGTCTGCTGCCGGTTGTGCTGCTATGTGCAAGAAGAAGGAAGATTGGAAGGGTGCAATTGAGTACTATGACCAAGCTACCGATATGGCTGAATCGGATGAAGACAAGGCAGAATATTTGTTCCGTGCTGCTTCCGTTCTTTACGACAAGGTTAAGAACTACCCAGAGTGCCGTCGTTATCTCCGTCGTTCATTGGAGTTCAAGGCTGACCAGGGTCGTTGCTATATCCTGATGGGTATTCTTTATGCAAACTCTAAGCCATACCCAGAAGCTGATTTTGGTCCAAAGGCTCGCATTCTGAACAAGACTGTATATTGGGCTGCAGTAGATAAGTTCAATAAGGCTCAAGCTGTAGATCCAACATGTGCAGAAGAAGCTCGTAAATTGGTTAACTCATATGCTAAGTATTATCCTACCAAGGAGGAGCGTTTCGATTTGCCAAACGAGTTCAGCGGTTCTACCTTCACTGTAGGTGGTTGGATCGGTGAAACGACTCAGATTCGCTAATCAATCATCCTTTACAAAGATTTTGTAATCGAATAGCCGAAATGCGATTTGTCGCACATATTTTCTATAGTGTTGCCATCACTCTGGTGGCAACACTTTGTTTGCAATCATGCAGCAAGGATGTCAAGTTACAGGCAGCTGCAGTGGATGATCGTGCGAAGATGCCCCTTCTGGATGCACATGATGTAACATCGCTGATTTCCGACTCGGGTATAGTACGATATCGTATCACTACACCATCTTGGCAAATCTATGATATGGCCCAACCTCCATATTGGGAATTTCCAGAAGGAATTTATTTGGAAAAGTTTAATCTGAATTTGAAAGCAGAAGCATTTCTTGAAGCCAATTATGCACATTACAATAAGGAAGCAGAACTATGGCATTTGGTTGGAAATGTTAAAGCATTGAACCTGGAAGGCGAAACTTTTGAAAGTCCTGAGATGTGGTGGAGCCAGAAAGAAGAACGAGTATATACAGACAAACAAATATATATACATCGTGCCAATTCCATTATCTATGGTGTCGGTTTTGAAAGTAACCAAACCATGACAAAGTACACAATCCGTCGTCCAACGGGTGTAATACCGGTCGAAGATGAAGAAGTGGTAGAGGAAGAAATGGAGATGGAGAGCACTGAAACGGAAACATCCAGTGACGAAACAATTCCTGCTGATAACAACGATACTTCAACAAGTGCTTAACGTTCAAGATGTTGTGAAAACGAGTAAGGCTGCAAACGGAAAAGCGAGTGTATTGCTACTCTTTCAATATCGGCAATTGCCAATGAAATCGTACAGCTAACAGGCGAATGACAACAACTGTAATGGCGCAGCCCAGCTGCGCCATTATTATTGGAATTTGCAGCCAAAGGCAAATAGAATATAATAGTCCACCGGCAATGCACGCCAATGCATAGATGTCGCTGCGGAAAATAAGTGGGACTTCGTTGATGAGAATGTCACGAATAACACCTCCGACAGCACCTGTAATCATTCCCATGAGAATAGCAGCCCACCATGCGTAGCCTGCGTCTAAAGTCTTTTGAAAGCCAACTACAGTAAAGAGCGCAAGGCCTATGGTATCAAATAGAAAAATAGTACCGGCTATATGATTGAAGTGTCGATGGAAAAACGTGAAAAGAATAAGTGCAAGCATTACGACTGCAATATAACTCCATTGAGTCATCCAAAAAGGCACTAATCCTAACATCAGATCTCGAAGAGTGCCACCACCGACAGCAGTAACCATCCCGACAACAGCTGCTCCGTATAGATCAAATTGTTTTTGCGAAGCGAGTCTAAGGCCAGAAATTGCAAATGCAAATGTTCCTAAATAGTCAATTATCTCCACCAACGAAAGACCGATATTCATATCTTGTAGCTCAAGTGTCATAGCTTTTGTTTAGAAAGTCAAACAAAGATTATTTCATTATTTATGGGGAAGGTATGCGGAATAAATGGTCGTTTCAAACAAACCAAGTGCAAAGGTACATATTTTTTCTGATATGACCAAATCTTGGTGAGAAACAATAATTTTTGAACGTAAATGGTGTGGTTTTGATAAGTAAAGTTAGCAATTTGAGGTAAATTTAGTGGATTATAGTATGTTTTTTGCATTTTTTTTTCGAAATATTTGGTCATGTCAAAAAAAAGCAGTAATTTTGCACTCGCTTTCAAGAAGTAATGACAGAAATGCCTGCTTCTATGAAACACTCGGGATTTAGTTCAGCCCGGTTAGAATGCCTGCTTTGGGAGCAGGAGGTCGTGA
>JAKSNQ010000013.1 GCA_024399615.1 Paludibacteraceae bacterium
ACAAGGTCAGCCTCAACAAGCACAACGCAGTCAAAGTTCGTCAAGCAATGTAGGTTCAGAAAACATCTTCATCAAAACATTGGTCAGCAAAACCCGCGTACACGAACAAGAAGCCATTCTGCTCAGTTACAAAGTATATTGGGCAGGTGTAGAATTGGCACAGTTTACCAATAATACCAAGTTACCTGAGTACAAAGGTTTTCTAAAGCAAGATTTGGAGCAAGATGAGATTCAAACTCAATTGGAGCACTATAATGGCCGCAACTATCAAACAGCCATCATTTATCAGACCCTGCTTTATCCCCAAAAAGCAGGCGAAGTAAAGATAGACCCAGCCCAGTTTGAAGCCATTCTTCGCGTACAAAATCGTGCACAAGTAAGATCAATTTTCGATGACTTCTTTGGCTCGTATTCCAACGTGGCCAAGCAGTTTACAGCCCCAGGAGTAACCATTCATGTTGAAAGTTTGCCAAGTGGCAAACCAACAGGATTCTCAGGAGGCGTGGGACATTTTGAACTATCCAGCAAGATTACAGAAACAGACATCAGTACCAATAGTCCTGTAACAATCAGTATTCAAGTGAAAGGTACAGGCAACATGAAGTTGCTGAAAACTCCAGCCATAGATTGGCCAGAAGGATTTGAAGTTTATGACCCCAAAGTAAGCAATAACTTCAAGAATACAACAGCGGGCGTTAGTGGCACGAAAAACATCGAGTACCTAGCCATCGCACGTGCAGCCGGTGAGTATACAATACCAGCCATCACTTTCTCGTATTTCGACACAGAAGAAAATAAATATAAGACCTTAGCCTCCCCGGAATACACCATTCATGTGGCACGTGGAGCCAATGAAAGCGAACCAGCTGCCGTTGTAAATAATTATGTCAGCAAAGAGGAAATCAAACAATTGGGTAGTGATATCCGCTACATCACAACGGGTAACTACACCGTACCTCAAAAAGGTCTCTTAGGTGATTTTGGCAATCCATGGTGGGCTATCTTCCTTATAATCATGTTACTCGATTTGCTATTTGTATTCTTCTGTCGCAAGCAAATCCGCGAGAACGCAGACATTGATCGCGTACGTTACAAGAAGGCCAATAAGGTGGCTCAAAAACGACTGAAGACGGCTAAGAAACTGATGGCAAATGAAACCAACAAGGCCACATTCTACGAGGAAATAGAGCGCGCAGCACTCAGTTACCTGAGTGACCGCCTCAGCATCCCGACCTCATCGCTCAACAAAGAAAACATAGCCGATTTGTTACGTCAAAAGCAAGTGGATGACGAACTGATAGCAAAGGTAACCGAGCTGCTGTCAGAAGCAGAGTTCGCCCGCTATGCGCCAGCCATTGCCCCCAGCATGCAGGCCTTGTATGACAAAACAGCAACCCTGATAGATAAACTTGAAGATACGAAAATATGAAAAAAATAATTATCGCAATATTAGCGTTGTTTCCATTGGTAGCCATGGGACAAAACGATTGGGAGAACGCAAACACCGCCTATGCCAATGGTGAATATGAAAACGCTATTATCGGCTACGAGAACATCTTGCAACAGACTCCATCAGCCGAAGTGTACTACAATCTGGGGAATGCCTATTTTCGTACAGGCGAAATAGCACGCGCCATACTCAGTTATGAACGTAGTCTAAGGTTGGCCCCCGGCAATAAAGATGCCCAAAATAACTTGGCTTTTGCCCAAACACGCATCATTGATGACATAAAAGATAATTCGCAGTTTTTTGTCAAGCAATGGGCTCAGTCTTTGCGTAACAGTCAATCAGAAAGTGCATGGCTAACAACGGCCACAATACTCTTTTGTTTGGCATCATTGACCATCATGCTTTTCTTGTTCCTTCATAACCCACTACAACGCAGGTTGTCGTTCTATACAGCCATCCTGTCGCTCATCCTGTGCGTAAATGCAATCTGGTGCGGCTTGTCCCTTCACCATCGCGATACAGCACGCAACGAGGCAATCATCATTCAAGGCATCGTAAATGCGAAGGCAGCACCGGACAAGTCAGGTACCGATTTGTTTGTTTTACACGAAGGAACCAAAGTCAACATTAGTGATATGGTTGGCGAATGGTGCGAAATAAAAGTAGGCAATAACGTAGGTTGGATCAAACTCAACGCCCTGGAAAGAATATAATTCACTTGTCAAAATAATCCTTCTTTTAATAATCCTTCCCACACATCACTCATCCCATAAACAAACCATCCAATGGAAATATCAGAACGAGCATCGAACATGCCCCAATCTCCTATTCGTAAATTGGCCAAATATGCAGACGCGGCCAAGCGAAATGGCATCAAAGTATATCACCTCAACATCGGTCAACCCGATATTGCCACACCAGCCTGTGCGCTGGAGGCAGTTCGAACCGCGAACAAGAGCATACTCGAATATTCACCCTCGCAGGGTTTGAGAAGTCTTCGCAGTAAGATGGTAGGTTATTATGCAGAGTATGGCATCGACCTATCCCCCGATGAAATTATCGTAACAGCAGGCGGTTCTGAGGCCATTCAGTTCGCCTACATGACCTGCCTTAACCCAGGTGACGAGATAATCGTAACGGATCCTTCATATGCCAATTACATGGCTTTTGCCATATCTTGTGGCGCAGTAGTGAAGTCCGTTAAGACCAATATTGAAGATGGCTTTCGTTTACCTCCTATGGAAGCATTTGAGGAGCAGATTACGAACAAGACAAAAGCCATCCTGATATGTAATCCCAATAACCCAACGGGCTACCTGTACACCAAGCAGGAAATGAATCGACTGCGTGATATTGTCAAGAAACACAACCTGTATTTGATATCGGATGAGGTTTATCGCGAATTTATCTATACCAAGCGTCCCTATATCTCAGCATGCCATCTGGAGGGTATAGAGGAAAATGTCATCCTGGTAGATTCTGTTTCCAAACGCTACTCAGAATGCGGCATACGTATCGGTGCCTTGATTACGAAAAACAAGGAAGTAAGACAAGCAGTAATGAAGTTCTGTCAGGCTCGTTTATCTCCTCCATTGTTAGGACAAATAGTGGCAGAAGCATCTATTTCCACCCCAGAGGAGTATATGGAAGAAACCTATGATGAGTACCTGAGCAGACGAAATTTCCTAATAGACGGCCTGAATCAGATTCCCGGAGTATATACTCCATCACCTATGGGAGCATTCTATAGCATGGTACGTCTGCCAGTAAATGACACAGACAAATTCTGTCAATGGTGCTTAACTGATTTTCAATATGAAGGTCAGACGGTGATGATGGCCCCCGGTTCAGGTTTCTACACCAATCCAGAAGAAGGCAAACATCAGGTTCGAGTGGCCTATTGTCTAAACAAAGAAGACCTAGCACAAGCATTAATTGTACTGAGAAAAGCTCTGGAAGAATATCAAAAGATAGAGCAATAATCCAGAAAGGCATATATGACCGAATAGAACAATAATCCAGAAAGGCATATATGACCAAATAGGGCAATAATCCGTATAAGGTATACATGACCATCATAGCGAACAAAGCATCAGCAATGAAGTTTTGTTCGCTATTTTTATGGACAAAAGCATAAAAAATGCAATATATTTGCATATATCAGAAAAAAGTAGTACCTTTGCAAAAAATTGTGCACATTACAAAGTAATGAAACTTTGGAGATACATATCAGTACTCGTAGGAATGCTGCTGTTTTTCGGGTCAATAACGGCTCGTCAGGTTCGCGTGTATGGGTACGTTGTGGATGCAGACAACGTGGGTATCGAGTTTGCCAATGTGTACATCACAGGTACGAATATAGGCACAACGACCAATAGAAATGGTTATTACGACTTGAAATATCAGCAAACAGACACCATGACGCTGGCCTTTTCGATGATGGGCTTTGTAACAACCGAACAGCGTCTATGGTCCGACCGCGACGTAGTGAACATCAACGTAATGCTGGCAACAGATGCCGAAATGCTGGAAGAAGTGCAAGTACGCGGGCTAAAGAAACAGGAGAACAGTTTTGACCGTGTAGAAGCCATGACCACCCGTGTGATGCCAGATGCGACCGGTGGCGGCATAGAAAGCCTAATGATTACTTTTGCCGGTGTCAGACAAAACAACGAGTTGTCCAGCCAATATAACGTACGAGGAGGATCGTATGAGGAGAACTCCGTGTATGTGAATGGTATCGAAGTTCATCGTCCCCTACTCCTTCGTGCCGGTCAGCAGGAAGGTTTGAGTTTTGTCAATCCAGAGATGAGCGAGACAGTCCAATTCTCAGCCGGCGGATTCGATGCAGAATATGGCGATAAATTGTCATCGGTTTTGGATATAACTTATAAGAAACCCCGCCAGACCGAGGCTTCATTATCCTTGTCACTATTAGGTGCCAATGCTTATGTTGGTTTCGGAAATCAACGCCACACCGAACTGCATGCTTTACGCTATAAAACCAGCAAATATATGTTGGGAGCCTTGCCCACAGCAGGCAATTACCAACCAAATTTTGTGGACTACCAGACCTACATGACCTGGAAAATAGGCAACAAAACCACAAAATCAAGACCGCGTCAAGACCGCGTCAAGACCGCGTCAAGACCGCGTCAAGACTCGATAGCAATTTTGGCACCAATTAACGACGGTATTGACAAGCATATCATTGAGGCACCTCAGCAAGCCTCGAACGAAGGTTGGGAAATAAGTTTAATGGGTAATTTCTCGCAGAATACGTATCGATTTATTCCCGATTCGATATCCACCTCATATGGTACGATGCAGCAAAGTGAGAAGTTGACAATCCATTTTGACGGACAGGAGAAAGATGTCTTTCGAACCGCTTTTGCAGCATTTGGGGCCAAGGGGAAAGTGAGTAAAGAAGTGGAAATCGGTTTTTCTTTGTCGGGATTTTACACCAATGAAGCAGAGAACTACGACATCAATGGCCAGTACAAATTGATGGACAACCCCGTAGGAGATGGTATCTCAAACGAGGAGGAAGCTCCCAAAACCGAAAACGAAGGCTATGGTCACGAAGACAACAGCAATGTACAAGGTTCGGTAGATGATAAGTTGCTGGGCAAAGGCGCCTATCATGAGCATGCCCGAAATCGATTGGAATCAGGAGTCGTCACATTGGCTCACACAGGCGAATGGAAACATGACAAAAACCTGCTGAAATGGGGCGTATCTCTGCAAGGTGAATGGACAAAAGATATCATCAGCGAGTGGAAATGGCGTGATTCGATGGGTTACTCATTGCCCAATCATGAGCAGAGCTTAGAATTGGAGTACTCGATGAAAGGTGCGTCGGATCTGATGAGTATTCGTGCCCAAGGTTACATACAAGATACGTACAAGTGGAACACCGATGCCGGCAACGTAATGCTCACGGCAGGTGCGCGCATTAATTGGTGGAGTTTCAATAAGGAGACACTGGTATCCCCACGCATCAGCGTAGTGTATTTACCAGGTTGGAAACGCGATTTGACCATCCGTTTGGCCACGGGTATGTACTACCAATCACCCTTCTACAAAGAGCTGAAAGATACCATCACAGGAGACGATGGCGTAACCCGATTTACGCTAAACAAAGACTTGAAAGCACAACGTTCAATGCAAGTTGTATTGGGAAGTGACTATTATTTCCGCGCTTGGGGCAGACCGTTTAAATTCACAGCGGAAGCCTATTACAAGTATATCGACCGAATGGAAAGTTACACCGTTGAGAATGTAAAAATACGATATTCGGGCAAAAATGATGCGAAAGGATACACAACAGGTCTTGATCTGAAACTATTTGGAGAACTGGTACCAGGTGCAGACTCATGGATAAGTCTGAGCGTAATGCGTTCCCGCATGCAACTGATTGATCGGCCGGAATTGGGATGGTTGTTGGGCTCCAACGAACAGAGATATGCCATCTCGATGCTCTTCCAAGACTACTTTCCACGCCTGCCAGAACTGAAATTCCATATCAAGTTTATCTACTCGGATGGACTTCCTTATTCGGTGCCCAACCACATCGAGACGCAAGGCAGGATGAACAACTACAAACGATTTGATATAGGTGCCAGTTATGAGTTTAAGTATGGGCGAACCAAATGGATGACGAACCCTCACGTTCAGGCCTTTCGCATTCAAGGAGAAGTCTTTAACCTCATGGACTTCAAGAACGTCAATTCGTATTTCTGGGCACAAGACTACTATGGTTACCTACATCAATCGCCCAATTACCTGACGGGACGAATGTTTAACGTCAAGTTAATGTTGGATTTGAAATGAACACATGCCATCTCGTCCTCACCCGACGGAAATGGCAGAACGAAAAACGATAATTATGGCAAACGAGACTCCGATGATGAAGCAATTCAACGACATCAAGGCCCAATACCCTGATGCGATGTTGCTATTCCGCTGTGGTGACTTTTACGAAACATATTGCGAAGATGCCGTTAGGGCATCGAAAGTGCTGGGTATCACCTTGACCCATCGATCATCAACAGCCGGCACCTCATCTTCCGCAATCGAGATGGCCGGCTTCCCTTTTCATGCGTTGGATACGTATTTACCCAAACTGGTAAGAGCCGGTATGCGCGTAGCCATCTGCGACCAATTGGAGGACCCCAAACTGACAAAAAAACTGGTGAAACGAGGGGTTACAGAATTGGTAACACCAGGTGTATCCTACTCGGACACAACATTATCCGGTCGAGAAAACAATTTCGTTGCATGTGTTCACTTTAACAAATCCGCAAAACGAGACGAGGACGCTGTAGGCTTGAGTTTTCTGGACATCTCCACAGGCGAGTTTCTTGTCGCACAAGGTTCGGAGACATATGCAGAAAAACTTCTTACCAACTTTATGCCCAAAGAAGTGTTGTTTCTAAGACAGAACCGAGCCTATTTTGAGAGCCTATTTGGCAGTCGTTATTTTACATTTGAATTGGAGGATTGGATGCTGACAGAGCAGGCCGCCCAAGATCGTCTATGCAAACAGTTTGGCACAACAGGCCTAAAAGGTTTTGGCGTAGATCGTCAACCCTTAGGTGTGGTAGCAGCCGGTGGTATCCTTCATTATCTGGACATGACTCAACACCTGCAAACCGGTCATATCACAGCCTTGTCGCGCATCGAAGAAGACAAATACATGTGGCTTGACAAATTCTCTTTGAGAAATTTGGAGCTTTTCCCAGATATGGTTCATCCAGAAGCCATGTCATTACTTCAGGTAATAGATCGCACATCGTCCCCTATGGGTGCCCGATTATTAAAACGCTGGCTATCATTACCATTAAAGAGTGTTCGCCCTATCAAACAACGTCAGGAAGTAGTTGAATTCTTCTTCCGTCATCCCGAGGAGCGCGAACGAATACGCGAATGCATCGGTCAAATAGCCGATTTGGAGCGCATTATTTCCAAAGTATCAACAGGCCGTATTTCGCCACGCGAGATGCTGCAACTCAGCATCTCATTGGAAGCATTGGAACCTATCAAAGAGATAGCGACCCAATCGGAAGGTGAATATATGCGGAGACTAGGTGGACAATTGAAATTATGCAAGGAATTACGTCACCGCATCCGTCGAACAATGTCCATCAATCCGCCATCTGTACAAGGCAGACCAGAAATGATTGGTCAAGGAGTAGATGCAGAATTAGACGAACTGCGTGCCATCAAGTCGGAAGGGAAAGACTTCCTGATGAAAATACAACAACGTGAAGTAGAAAATACCGGTATCACCTCGCTAAAAATCGGCTTCAATAATGTGTTTGGCTACTATTTGGAAGTACGTAACACTTTCAAAGAACAAGTACCACAGACGTGGATACGCAAACAGACATTGGTCAACGCAGAACGCTATATCACCGAAGAATTGAAGTCTTACGAAGAGAAAATATTAGGAGCCGAAGACAAGATTCAGATGATAGAAAACCGGATTTTTACCGAGTTAATTTTGGCAACGGTGGAATTTGTACCCACTATTCAACTGGATGCAACCATCGTTGCACAACTGGACTGCCTATTGTCATTTGCAGACACAGCACAACAAAACAACTACATTTGTCCAGACGTCAATGACAGCCTAATCATCGACATCAAAGGTGGTCGTCACCCTGTAATCGAGCAAAACCTGCCTATGGGTGAGCGATATATACCCAACGACATCTATTTGAGCAACGACTTAAAAGCGTCTCAACCAGACCCAGAAAATCCGGATAACCAAGAAAAAGGGCCATCAGATCCACAACAAATTATTGTCATAACCGGTCCTAACATGGCAGGTAAGTCTGCCCTACTCCGCCAAACGGCCCTTATAGTTCTGTTGGCACAAATAGGCAGTTACGTACCAGCAGACGCAGCAAAAATTGGAATCATAGACAAGATCTTCACCCGTGTAGGAGCCAGTGATAACATCTCGATGGGCGAATCGACATTTATGGTCGAGATGAATGAGGCTTCGGCCATACTGAACAATCTCAGCCAACGCTCCTTGGTACTGTTTGATGAGTTAGGCCGAGGTACCAGTACATTCGATGGCATCTCAATAGCATGGTCAATCGTGGAGTATATACACGAAAACAGATTCCATGCCAAAACGCTGTTCGCAACCCACTACCACGAGCTGAACGACATGGCGTCTCTCTTCGCGCGCATACGTAATTATAATGTGTCTGTACGCGAAGTGAACAAGAAAGTGATTTTCTTGCGTAAGTTGGTTCCCGGAGGAAGCGCTCACTCGTTTGGTATCCATGTTGCCAAATTGGCAGGCATGCCACAAGCTATCATAGATCGCGCTGAGGTCATACTGCATCAATTGGAAGCACAATCCCTGACAGGTGATATCGGTCGCGCCGATAGTCCACAAGCCAAAGCGGCAAAAATACAGATGAAAACCGGAGGACAGTTATCATTCTTCCAGCTGGACGATCCCGTACTGAGTGAGGTGCGAGACCGATTACTGAAATTGGACATCAACAATTTGACCCCTTTGGAAGCATTAACCACTCTCAATGAATTGAAAAAAATAACCACCGGGAAATGAAACGATATCACCTCACAGTCCTATTGATAATCTGTTTGGGAATGCTGACACATGCCTCCCCAAAACGTGAGATGCGTGCCGCATGGATTGCCACCGTAGCAAATATTGATTGGCCCAGCAAGGCAGCAATCGGACATCCACAATTACAGCAAAAAGAAATGCTGGCCATATTGGATAGTGCGCAAGCATTGGGCCTAAATATGGTCATCTTCCAAATACGACCAACAGCAGATGCATTATATCATTCCCAATTGGAACCATGGTCCAATTGGTTGACAGGAAAACAAGGAGAATGGCCACAACAAAAACATGCACAAGCTGAAGCCATATATGATCCTTTGACATTCGTCTGCGAAGAAGCACACAAACGTTGTATTGACGTACACGTTTGGCTCAATCCATATCGTGTGACCAACGGATTTGATATCCGTGATTTAGCTCAATCACATATCTATCAACAGAAAAAACATCTGTTCGTAAAATATGGCAAACAATGGTATTTTGATCCGGGTCTGAAAGAAACTCGCGACTGGTTAGTGAAAGTTGTTGCGGATATTGTTAATCGATATGATGTGGACGGCATTCATTTTGACGACTATTTTTATCCATATCGTATTCCCAAAGAAGAATTTCCAGATAGCGCCTCGTTTGCAGCTTTCCCACGTGGATTCACCGACAAGGAAGCATGGAGACGCAACAATGTAGATTTAGTTATTCAGGAACTGCACGATACCATCACAGCCATCAAACCATGGGTAGAATTTGGCATCTCACCTTTCGGTGTATGGAGAAATAAGACGACCGACCCAGAGCGAGGCTCAAATACTCGTGCCGGTGTCCAAAACTACGATGACCTATATGCAGATATTCTATTATGGTTAGAACAAGGATGGATTGACTATGTTGTTCCTCAACTATATTGGGAGATTGGCAAAAAAGTAGCAGATTATCAGACACTTGCACACTGGTGGGCAGAATATAGTTATGGAAAAAATCTCTATATTGGTCATTCGGTAAGCGGTGTAGGTCAATCGAAAATAGAGGCATGGAATCGCCCCAACGAAATATGCAGACAAATTCGGCTGAATCGTAGCATTCCCGAGGTTCAAGGTAGTGTCTTTTTCCCCATTCACACGCTGATGGAGAATCGATTAGGCCTATGTGACTCGCTTGTTAACGAGTTGTATCGATATCCTGCCCTACAGCCATCCGTTCGAACAGATGCACCGGTTGCAGCACAGCCCCAAAATTTGAAAATAGAGCGTACTCAAGATGGAAAATCGATTATTTTGAAATGGACAGGAACGCAAGATGCATCATATTATATTGTGTATGCATTCCCTAAAAATCAGGATGTGGATTTTGATGACGCACAATATATATTAGCGAAAACGCACGACCATTGTCTCATCCTTCCCTCATCTGTCCAAGAGAATATTATTTGTGTAACAACTTTTAACAGATATCATCAAGAATCATTGCCTGCATGCTTCTAAGGAATATCAACATACTGAATTTCAAAAATTTACGAGAAGTCAATCTACACTTCGCGGATAAAATCAATTGCTTCGTTGGACTCAATGGTCAAGGTAAAACCAACCTATTGGATGCCATATACTATTTGAGTTTTACCAAGTCCGCCTTTAATGTCATCGACTCTCAAAATATCATGCATGATCAGGATTTTGCGATGATACAAGGAGAATACGAATGGGAAAATGCCAACATGAATGAGGCTGACGATGTCACAATTGAAACAATAACTGTTGGGTTGAAACGAGGTGTTAAAAAACAAATACGCAGGGGTAAAAAAGAATATAAGCGACTGATTGACCATATAGGATTGATACCCTTGGTTATCGTTTCTCCTGATGATCAACAGTTAATATCGGATGGCAGCGAAACCAGAAGAAAATTTGTAGATGGTGTTATCTCCCAATATGACAAGAAATATCTAGAGCATCTGAGTGAATATAATGCCCTATTGAAACAACGTAATGCAATGCTCAAGCAATACGAAGAACAACCGGGCTCACTCCCTATAGACCTGATGCAAATTTTAGAGATGCAAATGACCCTGCATGCAGAATACATTTTTGAGCAAAGAACATCGTTTATAGGAAAGTTTGTGATGTTATTTCAAGACGTGTACCATCACATTTCTGCAGGTAACGAACAAGTAACGCTGCAATACATGTCCCAATTGCAAAATCGTAACCTGCAAGAAGCATACGAGCGCACACGCCAACGAGACCTCATATTGGGTTGGACATCGCAAGGTGTTCACAAAGACGAATTAGAAATGCGCTTAGGCGAATTTCCAATCAAGCAAGTAGCATCACAAGGTCAACAAAAAACGTATCTGTTAGCCCTCAAATTGGCACAAGCTCTCTACCTAAATACGCAAGGTGAGCAAATGGGGAACAACACATATAAGAATCGTCCGATATTGCTTCTAGATGACCTGTTTGATCGCCTCGATAGTCAGCGGGTAGAACGTATCATCAGTTTGGTTCAAGGCGAACAATTTGGACAAATTTTCATCACAGATACAGACCGCCAACACCTCAGCGAAATCTTGCGATTACAACAAAATGCGACAATAATTGACGATTCTCAACCTAAATCATGGCGAATTTTTCACGTCAATTCAGGTCAGATACAAGAAATTCAATAGCTATTCCAAACATAATTAAATCGTATCATAAAGATAAAAACAAGTTTTTACCCCCCCCTATTCTGTATCATAAGTACAATTTTACACATTTTACGTCATTTTTTCTGCCAAAAATTTGGTTATTTGTAAAGAATTAACTAATTTTGCACGATTTAAAACCCTGAGAAGTAATGGAAAAAGCGAAATATGACAGTTGGTTCTCAAAGTTAATTAACTTTTATTTCAGTAAGAATGCTGCTCCGTATTGGATAATCCTGATTTTGGATTGCATCATTGTTCTTTTTTCTGGACTAATCTCTCACATGCTGAATGCGGGGGTATTGGCTGTTGTCAACAATTTTGGTGCTTTATTAGTCACATGGGGAGCATATTTGATTGCTTACCTCATAGGGTTCCGCATTCTTCGCACCTACTCTGGAATGCTTCGTTTTTCATCGTTTGTCGATTTGTTCCGTATCTTAGGCGCAAACCTGATTGGCGTTGTTTTTATTTTCGTAATTCGTCATATCACTCCTATTGACAGTCTCCTACACCCTCTTCCTGTAGGGGAATTGATGGTGGCCTTGGTACTATCGACATCCCTGATGTGGGCCCTACGAATCATAGTCAAGTTGGTATACGAGGTGTTTTTTGTCGCACGAAATGCTCAACGGGTGTTCATCTACGGCGTAAAAGATGGCGGTATTGCATTGGCGAAATTGATTCGTTCTCAACACTCCAAATTCACTATCGCCGGTTTCGTCAGCGATGAGAAAGCCGATCTTACCCATATGCTGATGGGCTCAAAGATATATTTGAACGACGAAAGCCTGCCTGAGGAGATGCAGAAAAAAGGGGCCAAGTTGCTCATGATTTCTCCCCTCAAAACCGAAGAGCTGCGTGAAAATACCGAAATGATAGATCGTTTGACCAACGCAGGCATTCGCATGATGATTTACAGCCATAGCGTATGGGATGGTAAGAGCGACATTCATCACAACCAACTTAAAGAAGTCGATATTGAAGACCTGCTACCTCGCAACCAGATTGAGGTAGACATAACCTCCATCACCAAAGTGCTTACAGGCAAATGTATCTGCATCACCGGTGCTGCAGGTTCTATCGGAAGCGAAATTGTTCGTCAAGTTGCCTCTTTTAAGCCAAGTCAGTTGGTACTGATAGACCAAGCCGAGACTCCTCTTCATGACATACGACTGATGATGTCGCGCCAATTCCCAGACGTACCGGCTTTGACGTTGACAGCAAGTATCCATCATAGAATACACATGGAGTCAATCTTCAAGCAATACCGTCCACAATACGTCTTCCATGCGGCCGCATACAAGCACGTACCCATGATGGAAGACAACCCAGGCGAAGCTGTAATCAACAATATCGATGGAACCAGAATCATTGCAGATTTGGCAGTTAAATATGGTGCTGAGAAATTTGTAATGGTAAGTACAGACAAAGCTGTAAATCCGACCAATGTGATGGGTTGCTCAAAACGCATCTGTGAGATGTATTGTCAGTCGTTAGACCGAGCTATCAAGGACGGGAAAGTGGAAGGAAAGACACAATTTGTGACCACCCGCTTCGGCAACGTCTTAGGTTCAAATGGTAGCGTTATCCCATTGTTCAAAGAGCAAATAAAGGCCGGCGGACCACTTACAGTTACTCACCCAGACATCATCCGTTATTTCATGCTGATTCCAGAGGCATGCAATTTGGTATTACAAGCTGGCACTATGGGTAACGGTGGTGAGATTTACGTATTCGACATGGGTAAACCGGTAAAGATTGCTGATTTAGCTAAACGTATGATTGTGCTATCAGGCGCAACCGATGTAGAAATTAAGTACACAGGTTTGCGTGATGGAGAAAAATTATACGAAGAATTGCTGAATAAAGAAGAGAATACGAAACCATCTTCACATCCAAAAATCAAATTGGCAGATGTTCGAGAATTGGATTATTTTGAGGTTCGCGAAATGATTGACGAATTGGTACAAATCACGAAACAAGGTTTTGAAGACATGCCGATCGTTAAGCAAATGAAAATCATGGTACCAGAATTCAAATCAAAGAACAGCAAATACGAAGCACTGGACTAAGTAAAACAAGAAATGTTGAACATCTGTAATGTTTGACATTTCTTTCTTATATAAATTTGTACTATATCGTATGAATATTCTTTTGACAGGTGGAGCAGGATATATAGCAAGCCACACCATTATCGAATTAGACAAAGCAGGACATCAAGTGGTAGTTGTTGATAATTTCGTCAACTCACAACCGGAAGCGCTAAAGCGAGTTGCTAAAATCATCGGCAAAGAGATTCCTTTTGTAGAAGCAGATGTACGCGATCGACAGAAATTAACTGCTGTTTTTGAAGAGCACACAATAGACGCAGTCATCCATTTTGCAGGCTTGAAAGCTGTAGGCGAAAGTTGTGTAAAACCACTTGAATACTATGAGAATAATATGAATGCCACATTTGTGTTGCTGGATGTAATGCGTCAACACGGATGCAAAAATATTATTTTCTCTTCAAGCGCAACAGTATATGGTGATCCAGCCATCATCCCTATTACCGAAGAATGCCCCAAAGGTCATTGCACCAACCCATATGGTCAAACCAAATCGATGCTGGAAGAGGTACTGATGGACGTACAGAAGGCTGATCCGGAATGGAACGTAGTACTACTTCGCTACTTTAATCCGATTGGTGCACATAAAAGTGGCCTTATTGGTGAGAATCCAAATGGTATCCCTAATAACCTGATGCCATATATCACACAAACAGCAATTGGCATGCGTCAAGAACTCGGTGTGTTCGGCAACGATTATGATACCCCTGATGGTACCGGAGTACGTGATTACATCCACGTAGTGGATTTGGCAGCAGGTCACGTAGCAGCTCTCCAAGCCATCGAGAAAAAACAAGGTTTGGCTATTTATAATTTAGGAACGGGGCATGGATACTCGGTTTTAGACGTTGTCAAGGCCTTCGAAAAAGCAAATGGACTCAAAGTCCCCTACTCTATCAAGCCTCGTCGTGCAGGCGATATCGCGACCTGCTACTGCAACCCTGCTAAAGCAAAAGCCGAACTGGGATGGGAGGCACAATACGGTATCGAAGATATGTGTCGAGATAGTTGGAATTTCCAAAAGAATAATCCAAAGGGATACGAAGCATAACACTTTTTTGCATTTTTTTCCATATTTATTTGGTAATATCAAAAAAAAGCAGTATCTTTGCACTCAGAAAATTTCAATTAACAACATTAATTTCATACGCACCATGATTACTACAACATTTAACAAACTCCGCCAGGTGAAAGACAGCCTGCCAAAAGGTAGTTCACAAAAGATAGCAGACGAGTTGGGTCTGACAGCAGATATAGTTCGTGAATATTTCCACGGCGGTAACCATATTGAACAAGGTCCTGACGGCGGTATCGTTACTTTGGATGACACTCGCATCCTTGAGGTAGCTCTCCGCATGGCTTGGGAGAACGCATAAATGAAACAAAATTGGTATTATAATATTCGCCAGTAATGGCGTGAAATAGGTATTGGAAAGATCGCTCTGAAATCAGGGCGGTCTTTCGCGTGCTTTTTTTAGGAATATATTTTCCTTATTTTCTGTTTTATTTTTTCTGTTTAATTTTTTCTTTATTATTTAAAAAAATGAAAAAAATTTCATCTGTTGTTTTGGCAGTATTCTGCTTAATTTCAATGGTTAAGGCACAAGATGCAGAAAAGTCTGGCGTAAAATTCAGCTACGAAGCTGGTGCCGAAGTTGTATCATCTTATCTCTGGCGCGGTCAGTATTTGGGAGGATTAAGCTTCCAACCTACCGCCTCTGTTGGTTTTGAGACCGAAAACACCAGTTTCTCTATTGGTGCATGGGGATCAGTTGGCGCTTCTGATTGGGGATTCCGTAAGGGACTCGAAGAGAACGAGAATGGAAACCCTAACACCTATTTTGTTCCAGAATTGGATATTATCGGTAGTTTCAGTTTCTTTGGTGTAACTGTAGGATTCACCCACTACTACTATTTTGGTGGCAGCAAATTCTTCTGCTGGAACAAATTGGGAAAATGGAACGAGGACGCATTGGAGAACAACACATCTACGACGGAAATCCAATTGGGATATGAATTCTCAAATGTATTGCCAGAGAACCATAATTTGTACGCAAACTGGTACACCATGGTGGCAGGTAACGACTTCAGTTACACCGAGAATGGTGATATTGACAAGCGCAACTTCTCCAGCTATATCGAGCTTGGCTACGACTATACATTTGATGAGATTGGGCTCACTCTGGGCGCACAAATCGGTATGGTACCTTGGGCCAGCGATTATTATGGCACAGAGAACTTTGCCGTACAGAACCTGCAACTCAAGCTCGACAAGGAGTGGGAATTTGACGCATGCAGTCTCAATCTCTTTGCTCAGGGTAACATCTGTCCTAATGGTTTGAACAAAGACAATGCCTTCATCAAGGCAAGCGGAGATGACAAGATCGAGATGCAGAAACTCAACGGCTGCATCGGTATTGGCATCTGGTTCTAAGCAATATTTACTCGCAAAGAAACAACCATTTACAACACATGTCTGACAACAAGCAAAAGTACAAAATTGCCCTTACCGGCGTATTGGCAGTACTCGCTTTGCTTCTCTTGGCCTTACCCGGCAAGAAAGAAAGCAATACAACAACTAATGATACGTACTTCCAGCACGAAGGTAATGTGTTTGGCACCTATTATAACATTCGTTACGAGGCCAACCATAGTCTGGAAGAAGTCATTCTGCAAAGGTTTACCGAGTTTGACAATTCGCTATCTACCTTTAATCCGCAATCCACAATCTCTGTTCTCAACCAGGGTCGAGACACCATATGGGATGCCTACTTCACACGCATGTATGACGAGGCACAAGCGGTGTGCAAACCCAGTCATGGAGCATTAGAGATTCGCGTAGCCCCCTTGGTGAACGCATGGGGATTCGGTTTCAAAAACAAGGAACAGGTTACACCAGAACTCATCGATTCACTTCTGCAAATCAAAAACATTTTGGATGCATCGGCTATAGCCAAAGGCTATGCATGCGATGTTATTGCAGATTTGATGAAAGAGAACGGGGTCAACAATTACCTGGTAGATATCGGCGGGGAGGTTGTACTGAATGGGGTCAATCGTGAGGGAAACTCCTGGCGTATTGGCATTGCCAAACCAATTGATGATAAGACCGGACAGTCCCATGAGATTCAGCAGGTTATCAGTTCTACCAATCTATGCATGGCCACCTCTGGAAACTATCGTCAGTACTATTACGAAGACGGAGAGAAACGCTCACATACCATCGATCCACGAACAGGTTACCCAGCCAAAAGTGACCTCCTGTCTGCTACTATCGTGGCCCCCAGTTGCATACGAGCAGATGCATTAGCCACTGCATGTATGGTGCTGGGATCAGATTCGGCACTAATGCTCATCAACAGCCTTCCTCAGACCGAATGCTACCTGATCTGTTCTACTCCTGCAGACACGCTGTGCGTTATTACATCTGAAGGTTTTCCTCTGTGATAACCAATATTTTCTGTTTCAAACATGCCTAAAGTGCCACAAAATGCATTTTAGGCATGTTTTTTGCGTGTTTATGAAATAAAAATTTGCATATTTAGAAAAAATGTAGTATCTTTGCACGATTTTTCATAATTATGCCTAAAAAGGAACTAATCATATTATTTTTTATTGCAACGCTGTTGGGTAGTTGTGGAGAGTTTACCAAACTCCAAAAGTCCACAGATCCCGAATTGAAATTCAACAAAGCGATTGAGTATTTCAACGACAAGCAATACAGCAAAGCACAGATGCTGTTTGACGACGTGAGCGCGTACTACAAAGGAACAGAACGCTCCGAAGAGGTGTTAATTTACCTGGCTCGATGCCATATGGGTCAAAAAGACTACGCTTCTGCTGCCGAATACTACTCTGCCTATACACGAAGTTATCCAAAAGGACAACACATTATGGAGGCGAGTTTCATGTTAGCGCACTCATACTATATGGACTCCCCCGATGCACGATTGGATCAGGATCAGACTAAAAAAGCGATTACTGCCTATACCGTTTTTACAGAACGCTATCCAGAGAGCCAATACGTCACTCAGGCATACGATGAGATGGCAGAATTGACCGACAAATTGGCTGAAAAAGAACTGCTCTCCGCACAGTTGTATTACAACATGGGCACCTATCTTGGCAACAACTATCTGGCAGCAGAAACTGTAGCAAAGAACGCCATTAAGAAGTATCCTAACAACAGCCATATGGAAGCGCTGAGTTGGATTATTTTGCAAGCCAAATATCAGCAGATGGTACTGAGTATCAGCGAAATGCAATCAGAACGTGCACGCGATGCACAAGACGAATACTATAGTTTTATAACCGAATATCCCAACTCAAAACATCTGCAAGCAGCCCACAATATCGGTAAATCTATCAAAAAATATTTGGGTGAATAAGTTGCACACAATCAACATTGTCAAACGCTCACATAGAGCAACACAATCGTAGATAATAACACTAAATAACAATATGGATTACAAGAAGACTAAAGCCCCTCATACCACCGTTACGCGTGATATGAATTCGGTAGAAGAAGAAGTAGGCAACGTATATGAAACGGTTGCCATCCTTGGTAAGCGCGCCAACCAGATTTCTTCTGCATTGAAGAAAGAGTTGGATGCGAAATTGCAAGACTTCTCTGTACCTCAAGATGGTATCGATGAAGTATTTGAGAATAAGGAGCAAATTGAGATTTCCAAGAGCTACGAGCGTCTGCCAAAAGCAACACTTATTGCCACACAAGAATTACTGGATCACCAGTTGATTTACCACAACGGCAGTCGCGATGCAGCACTAAAGGATCGCTTCTAATGTTCAAGCCACAAAAAAATGGGACTAGCACAAAATGATGTTAGTCCCTTTTTTTATTCCTATATGATTCAAGAGAAAATTTCTGTCTCTAATTAGTCTTTACCTTCGTGCATTAGCGACGAAAAAAGCCAAAGAGTCCTTTATGTTCTTCACCAGCAGCAGCGGATTCCTCCTCTGCAGG
Source organism: Paludibacteraceae bacterium (assembly GCA_024399615.1). Taxonomy (GTDB): domain Bacteria; phylum Bacteroidota; class Bacteroidia; order Bacteroidales; family Paludibacteraceae; genus Colicola. Next base: position 18,835 of record JAKSNQ010000013.1, read on the forward strand.
TTGAGTCTCCTTCTTTGTTTCTGCAGCGACCTCTGGCGCCGGAGCAGTTGTCGGTACCCATTCTTCGCGGGCCTCAATCTCACCCAATTCGTTCTTTACATAGTTGATGACATCCTCAAGTCCCTCTGCAAAACGAGCAAAGTCCTCTTTATAAAGGAACAGCTTGTGTTTCTCAAACGAAGGTGCTTCCGTCTCGCTTCCCCCAGTTTTTTTGCTTTCAGTTATACAAACATACAAATCCTCATTTCGCGCCTTCTTTACATCCAAATAGTAAATGCGCTTACCTGCCTTAACCGAGCGAGAATACACAATTTCCGGTTCTCGGCGATTTCCCTTTTGATTCTCCATATTCTTCTATAAAAATGATTTGCTATCCGAGATCGTATTTGATACTTATCTGCAAGAGTAATGCGATGCTCAAATCGGTTGCAAAATTACTATAAATAGTTGACATATGCAAATTTTCCATGATTTTTTAGAATAATTCGCCAAACTATTGCATAAGTAAAAAAAAATTAGTAACTTTGCAGCGTTTTTGGAACGATATTTGATAATCGCGCACACATGCGCACTAAACAGCATAGAAAACAAATCACTTTTATGATCAATAGAACATTAGTTAGAACCAAAGTAGTGCAAACCGTGTTTGCGTACAACTACACAGAAGGTAAGACCAGCCTGGCTGCAAAAAAAGAGCTGTTGTCCGGTTTCTCAGACACCTATAGTCTGTATATGATGATGCTGGATTTTGTAAACGAGATGGTAGCCGCAGCAGAGGACAAGGTGGCTTTTGAAACCGAACGTGCTCAGGTAATGCATGAGGAATATAAGCCATGTCTTAATTTTATCAACAACCGCTTCGCGACGCAAGTGTTCAACAATCGCCAACTGCGCTCGTACATGGAGGAGAATCACCTCTGTTGGGATGCGGCACACGAGTCACTTCGCACTATTTGGAAACAGATTCAGGAGGCAGACTGCTACAAGGAATACATGGCATTAGAGGCGCCCACTTATCAGGACGATAAGCAAATTTGGCGCAAGATTGTCACAGAAGTTCTGGCTGATAACGATGAATTATCTACCGCGTTGGACGAACTGGAGGTCAGTCTGGACAAGAGCGGATGGACAACAGATATCAACATTGTTCTCTCATACATTATCAAGACCATCAAGCGCTTTGAAGATGAAAAAGGCGCACAGCAGGAGTTGCTGGAGATGTTTGACTCGGAAGAAGAACTCACATTCGCCAAAAATCTGCTGAACAATGCCATCCAAAATGAGGACGAATACAAGGCTCTCATTGAGTCGCATTTGGAGAATTGGGACATCGCACGAATAGCATACATGGATTTGGTGATACTTCAGGTAGCTTTGACCGAAATCATGACCTGCCCCAACATCGCCTTGGAGGTGTCCATGAACGAGTATCTCGAGATTGCCAAAGAGTACTCGACCGACAAGAGCCACAAGTTCATCAACGCCGTTCTTGACAATATCATTCGCGACCTTAAGGCACAAAATAAACTGATTAAAGCCGTTGTGATTGACTAAAATAGCAATTAACTAATAAAAAACATACACACACATGAACACTCTTCTTTTGATTATGCTTCAAGCCGAAGCAGGACAACAGAGCCAAATGAGCTTCTGGATTATGATGATTTTGATTTTTGTTGTGATGTGGCTCTTCATGATTCGCCCACAACAAAAAAAGCAGAAAGAACTGGAGAAACAACGCAACCAGATGAAGGCTGGTGACAAGGTGGTTACCGCAGGTGGTATTCATGGCAAAATTGAAAAGATATCAGAGGATGGCACCATGCTGATCGAAGTATCTAAGGGTGTGAGCATCCGTATCGATAAGACCTCTGTATTTGCAGAAGCTCAACCAGAGGCAAAATAAGATACTCAAACAAATACAAACATTGGCAAAAGTACCTAACATATTATCGCGTGTAGCCACCAGTTTCAAGGCATTTTTCTTCACGAGAAACGTGATTACTTATCTATGCTTTTGTGTCATCTCGGCAGGTATCTGGTATAGCCGCCAGTACCAACACATGTTGGAAGAAAGTGCACATGCACAGGCACATGCGCAAGAGATCCTGAACGAAAGCAGCTCGATGTTGACCGAACGCGATATCATCCTGCCCATTGGCACACGAGGTGTACCCTCCGGCAACAAGTTGGTACTGTTTGCCGATCATGTCAGGGTGCATATCAGCCTCCCCTCCGATCAGTACAACAGCATCACAGCTACCGATTTTCAGGCAATATGCACCTACCCCACTTCCGATCGAAGCACGTTGCCCGTCGAAGTAAGTTGCAGTTCGCCATACGTACACATTATGCATATCGAACCTCAACAGGTAGAATATATCATCCAATAGACGAATCGAGGATTGTTTATGTTGGGATACAGTATTTGGAGATAAGTAGTTTTTTGGCATGAAAAAAATTCAGATGGTGGATCTGCAGACGCAGTATCAGCAAATCAAAGAGGAGATTGACAAAGGCATACAAGGCGTGATAGACAGCGCAGCTTTTGTTAAGGGACAAATCGTGAACGATTTCCAACAACACCTGGCTGAGCACCTGGGCGTCAAGCACGTAATAGCCGTAGGTAATGGCACGGACGCGCTGCAAATAGCGCTAATGGCCTTGGGACTAAAACCAGGCGACGAAGTGATCACTCCGACTTTTACGTTTATTGCCACAGCAGAGGTTGTTGCTGTTTTGGGATTAAAACCTGTCGTAGTAGATGTTGATATCGACACCTTCAACATCGATCCCGAAGCTGTTCGCCGTGCCATCACACCCAAAACAAAAGCCATTGTCCCCGTGCATCTGTTTGGACAATGCGCCAACATGGATGCCATCATGCAGATAGCTCATGAGCATCACCTCTTCGTAGTCGAAGATGCATGCCAGGCCATCGATGCAACCTACACCTTTGCCAATGGTCATACAGCCAAGGCGGGTTGTATGGGACATATCGGCTGTACTTCCTTTTTCCCGTCCAAGAATTTGGGGTGCTATGGTGACGGCGGAGCACTTTTTACCGACGATGACGAACTGGCGGCAAAGATTCGTGCTATTGCCAATCATGGCATGGTCGTGAGATACCATCACGATATGATAGGGGTCAATTCCCGACTGGATTCTATTCAGGCGGCCGTTTTGGAGGCTAAACTGCCACACCTTACCGAATATACGGCTGCGCGCCAATCGGCTGCAGCATACTACGACAAAACGTTTGATGGTCATCCGCGCATCATCATTCCTGTTCGTAACCCACAGTCAACTCACGTCTTCCACCAGTACACACTTCGTTTGGTGGCTCCAAAAGGTCAGGACACCGCAGCCTTTCGCGACGATGTACGTGCGCGTTTGAACGAAAAAGGTATCCCCGCCATGATTTACTACCCCGTACCGTTGCACATGCAGAAAGCCTATCTGGATCCGCGATACCGAGCAGGTGATTTCCCTGCAGCAGAACAACTGGCTGACTGCGTCTTGTCTCTGCCTATGCACACTTGCCTGGATAACGAACAACTAACCTACATCACATCTTCCCTTTTAGACATACTCGGCTGACGTGCACGTCAAACCCAATAATCCATATCTCTAACAATGCCACTTTCCACTCGCCTCGAACAAGCACAAAAGATGCAGCTGTCTCCCACACAGATTCAGCTCATCAAGATGATAGAGCTCCCTACCACGGAACTCCGTCAGCGCATCAACGAGGAACTGATAGAGAATCCTATGCTGGAAGAGGGTATAGACGAATTGGAAAAAGACATCACGCCCGAAGAGAACAACTATAATCAGGAGGATGACTGCTCTGACATCTACGGAGAAGAAACAGGAGAAGACCCTCTCCAAAACGACGATTTTGACTATAATCAATACGTAGAAGACGACGAACTGCCGGACTATCGCTACAAGACCAACAACTACTCACCAGACGACGACTACGAGCAGGCACCTGTTGTCGCGGGTACGACCTTCCACGACTATCTGCTCGAACAAGTTGGTTTGCTGCCCCTTACCGACGAGGAAGCGGAAATAGCAACATATATCGTTGGTAACCTCGATAACAAGGGGTTTTTGACCCGAACAACAGAACAGATGGTGGACGATCTGGCCTTCTATTTCGGAATCAATGTCAACGACAATCTCATGGAAGCCATGGTGGAAAAGATTCGCCATTTAGACCCACCTGGTGTCGCCTCCCGAAATCTGCGCGAATGTCTGCTCTTCCAACTGAGAAACAAACCGACCACACCTGCTGTCGAATTGGCTATCACGCTGGTTGACAAGTTCTTAGAGGACGTTGAGCGCCACCATTACGAGCGCTTACAGAAACGCTTGAACATCAGCGAAGACAACATCAAACAGGCCATTAAGGTCATCATTTCGTGCAATGCGACCCCAAGTAGCTCCTTTTCCGGCGACAAATACGAGACACAGCGAACACAAATCATACCTGATTTTCGGGTCGAAACATACAACGACGAAATAACTGTCAGCCTGTGTGATCAGGACATACCGCCGTTGCGTCTCAACAAAGAGTATATTGATTTGCTCAACCAAATGCAGTCTTTGCCCAGCAAAAAGACAGCGGACAATAGAGCTGGCATACGCTTCATCAGACAGCGTATGGAATCGGCTAAATGGTTTATCGATGCCATACGTCAACGCAACGAGACATTGCTCAAGACCATGCAAGCCATCGTTGTCTTCCAGCACGACTATTTCTTGGAAGGCGACGACTGCTACCTCCGCCCCATGATTCTGGAGGATATTGCTCAAATGACAGGCTTTGACCCGAGTACGATTTCGCGCGTGAGCAACTCCAAGTACGTGCAGACAGACTTTGGCATCATACCGCTTAAACATTTTTTCTCCGAGTCGCTAACCAACAACGAGGGCACAGCAGTATCGTCTCGCGAAGTTAAAAAGGTGCTTCGCGAACTGATCGACAACGAGGACAAACGTCACCCACTCAACGACGATAAACTGGTGGCACTATTGACAGCAGAAGGCTACGTCATTGCCCGACGTACGATAGCCAAATACCGTGAGCAACTGGGAATACCGGTCGCCGGTCAACGTAAGAAATTATCGAAATAATCTATAGCATCCGGAAATGAAAAAAGATATTCGTGACATAGTAGCCTACATTTGGTCAGTATTGTGGTATCCGGCATTTACGCCTACCTACATGGTACTGTTCTTCTGCCTGATGTTGCCGGCCAACACCCTGCTCGATCGCACATTGTACAGCTGGATAATGGTGCTGGGTACAGCGTTTATCACAGGCTTGTGCCCATTGTTGATGCTCCTCTATCTAAAGATCAGAGGCAAAATAACGGACTTTGACGTCAGCAATGCCAAAGATCGAACCAGACCCTATATCTATTCGCTCGTTTTCCTGGGTTGCTGGTGCTACTTCATGAAGGTGTGGACCATGCCTCCATTCATGGTCTGGTCGGGTGTGATGACCATAGTGGCATTGATAATCGTACTTCTCATCAATCTCAAATGGAAAATCAGCGCCCACCTCTGCTCTATGGGAGGTGTATTGGCCGTCTTCACGGGTATATCCATGCACTATTGTTTCTTCAGTTGGCCTGCTGTCATCACATTGGTCCTGGCAACATGGCTGCTAATGTTGGCGCGCATTCGACTCGAAGCACATACGCCCCTACAAACCGTTTGCGGATTTCTGCTCGGCTTTATCTTAGTCATGATTCCTAACATTATTTTCCTTTATGCGTAATCAAATCCGGTCCTTTTACCACAGGCATCAATCGTTCATGTCTATAGGACGCAAACAGATGATAGTATGTGCAGGTTTACTGCTCGCTATGTTCCATTTCGTACCTGCACACTCACAAACACTCAGCGAACAAGCCACCATCTCACTACTGACCTGCTCACCCGGACAGCCGCTCTATTTCCACTACGGACATTCAGCGTTGCGCGTACAAGACCCGGCCTTCATCAATTATGCTGGCGATACGACTGCCATCGATTGGACATTCAATTACGGCATCTTTGACTTCAACACCGACCATTTCTACTGGAAGTTTTGCAAAGGTGAGACCGACTATATGCTCGGATTGGAAAACACGTCTGAGTTCGAGTGGTCGGCGGCCTATTGCGACCGACGCGTGTTCTATCAGCCCCTCATTCTCACGCACGAAGAAAAACAGGCGATTTTGAATGCGCTTCTGATCAACTACCAACCCAAAAATCGTGTATATCGCTACAATTTTGTGTACAACAACTGCGCTTCTCGCCTATGGGCCATCCTCAAGTCTGTTCGACCGGAGTTTGAAGCCACCGGCATGACTGACCGCACCTGGCGTAACGAAATCAGCTATTATTCAGGCAGATACACATGGGGAAACTTCGGCATCAACCTCGCCTTTGGTTATGAAGCAGACCAGAAAATGAGTACCGAAGGCTCACTCTTCTTGCCGGAGAACCTGATGAACTATTTGTCGCAAGAGGGTTTTACCGAAGACGAATCCATCGGACGATTCACACCACGCGATGGCATCTTTTGGACGTCACCCGAGTTGGTCATATTGTTGCTCGTACTCCTGCTGGGCATTATGACCTTTGCTGATATATGGAGAAAGAAGCAGACATGGCAAATGGACATCGTCTTTTACTCCCTGTATCTGATAGCCGGCATCATACTGCTGTTCTTATATACCGCCTCCGAGCATCCATTTGTTGGAAGCAACCTTAATGTCCTGTATCTCAACCCATTATGGATCATTCCGCTGGTGGCTGCATGTTTTGCTCGAGGACGTAAAGCCATACTGATAGCTTCCCCGTGGCTGATGGGAGGCATGTTGGTAGTGATGGGCATATTCTTATTCAAAGGGCAGTCACTCCATCTGATGTCACTCCTCGTAGAATGTCACATGATACGTCTCTACCTGTTGCATCATCCCAAACTGAATCGTCGCTAATCGGCCACTATTCCTTTGTCATTTTTCCCAACGAAAACCATCCAATCCAATCGTACAATGAAAAAGTTTTTCATCCACATATTTCTGCTCTTTGCATGCATTAACCTGTGTGCCGCTCCACGTCTGACAATAGTGGTGGCCGTGGATGGCATGCACACTCAAGATTTGGAACTGATGCGGCCATATTGGCCACAAGGCGGCATGCGTACGCTCTCTGAGGAGGCATTTCAAACCGATGTCACCCTGCCCCATCTGGTCTATGGTGGCATCGAGACAATCACAACCCTGATGACGGGTGCCACACCCATGGAGCATGGGATTGCGATGGATCACTTTTTCTCGCGCAACGATCGAGAGATACACCATATCCTGGAAGACAAAAGCCAGACGGGTATTGGTCAGAACATCAATGCTTCACCTGCAGCCATCCTGTCGATGACACTATCTGACAGATTCCGCCTCGCGAATGGCGACAAGGCGCAAATATATGCCATAGGTCTGGACCCCTACACCACTATCTGCATGGCCGGACATAGTGCCAATGCATGCTGCTGGCTCAATACTCAGTCCATGCGCTTTGCCACAACGACCTATTATAGCGAAGGACTCCCGGCTGATGCCGATCGACTCAATACTTCGGGACGATTAGCCCTCTACAACAGCAAAGAATGGTGGCCGCGCATGGACATCGCCCAATACATTCAGCCTACGCAGGAGGAGAAAAAGCGAAAATTTCAGTACCTCGGCCTCAAGGATGGGCGCACACCTGCGGCCAACGAACTGCTCATCGAGATGGCACTCAACCTGCAGCAATCCAAAAAACTGGGCGAGGATCCGGTAGCAGACATGTTGCTGTTGCAACTGACAGTACAGACCCCCAAGGCCAAAGCAGACCGGATTCAATCTGCCGAACAGGAGGATATGTATCTCTCGCTCAATCAGAACATTGGCTATCTGATGGAGCAATTGGATAAACGTATAGGCAAATCCAACTACCAGCTCCTCCTCATCGGCTTGCCACGACTGGGTAGTAGTGCTGACATGCTGAAAAAGGCGGGATTACCACGACGCGAGTTTAATGCCGATCGTGCCATGGCGCTGGTTAGCACCTACCTCATGGCGCTGTATGGACATGAGCGATGGGTGGACGGAAGTTATGGACAGACCATCTATCTCAATCGTACCCTCATCGAGCAAAAGAAACTGTCGCTGGACATTATCCGACGTCAGGTTAGCGATTTCCTCATGGATTTTGAGGGAGTACAGGGAGCCTGTCCGGCCACCGAACTGAACCTCATCGCCAACGAGCAGGAGATGGGACGTTTGCGCCAGTCGTTGTCCAAGAAAATGCGAGGCGATGTCGTCTTCTGGCTGGATGAAAACTGGGTAGTGATGAAAGACGACAAACAAATGGTGGATTACGTGGCAGACCGCCAGCCGAAAGTACCTCTGCTGCTCTGGTCGGGCAGCTATCGCAATCACCCCGAGAAGCAGCAGGTCAATGCCTTGGGATTATGGTCTTTGCTCTTTGACTAACATAGCAAATACCCTCTCATACCGACACATTTTTCCATCTCCATGTGCATGGAGAACAACCCCGAAAAATAGACTCTAACACAATGAATAAACTTAATTTCGCGCTGATTGGCGCAGCAGGTTATATCGCACCTCGTCACATCAAGGCCATTGCCGACACCGGCAACAATCTGATGGTGGCATACGACCGTTTTGACTCAGTTGGACGCCTCGATTCCAGTTTCCCCGACTGTGCGTTCTTTACCGAGAATGAGCAGTTTGACCGTTTCTGCTCCAAGCAGATGCGCAAGGACAATCCTTTGGATTGGTTGTCAATCTGTACGCCGAACTACACCCACGACGCGTTCATTCGCTACGGTTTGCGTTTGGGATGCAACGTGATCTGCGAGAAGCCGTTGGTCCTCAATCCGTACAATATCGACAACCTGGTCGAACTGGAATCCGAAACCGGGCATCAGGCATACACGATTCTGCAGCTGCGTCTGCATGACAAGATTCGTGCCCTGAGAGAGAAAGTGCAGAATGGACCTGCGGACAAGATCTACGACGTGGACTTGACATATATCACCTCGCGAGGCAACTGGTATTATGCCAGCTGGACAGGCGACATACGCAAATCCGGCGGTATTGCCACCAATATTGGTGTGCATTTCTATGACATGCTACAGTGGATTTTCGGTCCTGTCAAGCAGAATATCGTGCACGTCATGTCGTTCGATCGCGTAGCCGGATATTTGGAGTTGGAGCGTGCTCGCGTGCGCTATTTCCTGTCCATCAACGCACAATGCCTCCCCGAGAATGCCGTTCAGGGAGAGAAGCGAACCTATCGTACCCTCAGTATCGATGGCGAGGAGTTTGAGTTCTCACAGGGCTTCACCGAGTTGCATACCGAGTCATATCGTCAGATACTGGCCGGCAACGGATTCCGCATCTCCGAAGCAAGACCATGTATCGAGATGGTCACAGACATTCGCAACGCCACCCCTATCGGCCTGAAGGGAGATTATCACCCATTGGCAACGATGCCTTTGGCACCTCACCCTTTCGGCTGGGATGACAAAAAATAATACATTTTCATCATGGTTACTTTTTTTGCAGCTATCATCGCATTGATTGTCGGCTACCTTTTCTATGGCAGATTGGTAGAGAAGATTTTTGACGCCGACAGCAAACGTGAGACTCCGGCCATTACCAAAGCGGACAGCGTGGATTACGTTGCCTTGCCGGCATGGCGTATCTTCCTTATCCAGTTTCTGAACATCGCAGGACTCGGCCCTATTTTTGGCGCCATCTTGGGTATCTTCTACGGACCGGCGGCGTTCCTTTGGATTGTATTGGGTTCTATTTTCGCTGGCGGCGTGCACGACTACTTGTCCGGCATGATCTCGCTCCGAAAAGGAGGACTCTCGTTGCCTGAGATGGTAGGCGAAGAGCTGGGTAGTGGCGCACGTTACTTCATGCGCATTTTGTCCATTGTGCTCCTGGTTTTGCTCACTACCAGTTTCATGACGTCTCCGGCCCTGCTTATCAGCAAATTGTGTGCCGGCGGCAGCATCGAGTTTTTTCAGTCGCCCATGGTCTGGCTCGTCATTATCTTTGTGTACTATGCCTTGGCCACTGTGCTGCCTATCGATAAGATTATTGGCCGCTTCTACCCCGTCTTCGGAGCCATGTTGCTGATGATGGGTATAGGTATTGCCGCCATGATGCTGTATGCCGATTGGCAAGGCCAGATCCACATGCTCGAGCTCAGCGATGGACTGCACAATCGTCAGCCGGCCGACCTGCCTCTTTTCCCGATGATGTTCGTCTCGATTGCCTGCGGAGCCATCTCGGGCTTTCACGGCACACAGTCGCCCCTGATGGCGCGTTGTACGACCAACGAGCGACAGGGACGTCACATCTTCTACGGAGCCATGATTACCGAAGGTATATTGGCCCTCATATGGGCTGCTGCGGCCGGCAGTTTCCAGTTCCCCGACGAGGCCGGAAACGCATGCCTTACCATTCAGGAGTTTAAGGCCATTCACCCGAAGGAGAACATCGCCGCATTGGTGGTCAACGAGATATCGCAATCATGGCTCGGAAAGGTGGGAGGCATCATCGCCGTGATAGGCGTCATTTCCGCATCTATCACCTCTGGTGATACCGCCTTACGTTCGGCACGTCTGATCATCGCCGATATCCTGCATTTGGAGCAGCGTGCCATCTGGAAGCGACTCAGCATTTCCCTGCCTCTGTTCGTCATCGTTTTCGGCATGTCGTTTGTGGACTTCAACATCGTTTGGCGCTATTTCTCATGGACCAACCAGACCCTTGCATGCTTCACCTTGTGGATGGCCACGTGCTGGCTCTATAAGCAGGAGCACGGCACTACCGACCTCTCACATACACATCATCCGCTGGGCTATCTCATCTCCTTCTTCCCTGCCCTCTTCATGACGATGGTTTCGGTATCATATATCCTCATCGCGCCCGAAGGATTCCACCTGCCGGTTGACTGCCATTGGATAGCATATACCATTGGCCTGCTTACGGTCGTGACATTGGCGGTACTTTTCCTCTGCTGGACCAGGAAAATGGCGCGTAAATAAGAACTTTTTCACCCAATCACACATATCGATATGACTCTGTTGGTCGCAGCGCTGTTACCGGCGTTTCTGCTCATCTTCTATATCTGTTACAAGGATCGCATTCAGGCCGAACCCACACGCCTGCTGGTACGCGGATTTGTATATGGTGTGGTCAGTTGTCTCCCTGCCTCTTTTCTGGAAGTGATGTTCAGCGGCGTCTTTGCCGGCTCTGCGGCATCTGAGGCCTTGTCTCCCGCCCTGATTGAGGAGATTTGCAAGTTCTTTTTCATTTACCTGCTGGTACGCAACAACCCCTATTTCGATGAGCATTTCGACGGGATCGTGTATGCCGTGTGCGTAGGTGTCGGATTCGAGGCGACCGAGAATCTGCTCTATTTCATCAATGACCCATCCTGCATTACTGCGCGCACGCTCCTGCCGGGACATTTCCTCTTTGCCGTACTCATGGGATACTACCTGTCGCGTGCCAAGTTCACCACGGGCAATACTCGCCGCAAAAATGCGCTCCTGATGCTGCTCGTACCCGTTGCGGCACATTGGTTTTGGGATTTTCTGTGCTTCTACATGGCGCAGCATCCCGAAGCTGAAGGGGGAATGCTGCTTGTCTTCATCGCATTCGTCATAACACTCTGGCGAATGGTGCATAAGGCCATCATCAAGCAGCAAAATCGTGATGCCGAAATGGCCACACAAAAGCAGGCGAAGCAGACCATCGATTACTGGCAACAACTGCGTTTCTGACAACTTCACCTGACAAGTTGCCTGTTTTTCGCCCTCTTTTGCGCAAAAAGACCGAAAATACTTGCGTATTTCAACAAAATATACTAACTTTGTACGCTTTTTCGCGCGTGCGCTACAGCACGTACACTCACACACGAACTAAATATTGTATTTATGAATATATCTTATAAATGGCTTAAGCGCTACATCAATCTGCACGATGATGCAGAGACCGTAGCAAAAAATCTCACCTCTATCGGCTTGGAGGTGGGCACTGTAGAAGAAGTGCAAACCATCAAGGGCGGCCTCAAAGGTCTGGTCGTAGGCGAGGTGCTGGAATGTGAAGAGCATCCCAATTCCGACCACCTGCACGTGACCAAAACCCTTCTGGCTCCGGGAGAAGAACCCGTACAAATCGTATGTGGTGCACCCAACTGCCGTCAGGGACTGAAGGTGATTGTGGCCACATTGGGCACCACGCTCTATAGTGGCGAAGAGTCTTTCCAGATTAAGAAGTCGAAAATTCGTGGCGTGGAGTCGTTCGGTATGCTTTGTGCAGAAGATGAGATTGGCGTGGGCAATAGTCACGACGGTATCATCGAGCTTCCGGCAGATGCCGTAGTCGGCACACCTGCTGCCGAGTATTTCCACCTGGAGAGCGACCACCTCATCGAGGTGGACATCACGCCCAACCGCTCAGATGCTGCCAGCCATTTCGGCGTAGCACGAGACTTGTATGCATGCTATGTGGCACGCGAGCAGGGCGAAGGACTGACGCTGGACAAACCATCGGTTGAGGCCTTCCATGTGGATGATGCACAGGCCCTGCCTATCGACATCGTTGTGGAGAATGCCGATGCCGCACCACGATACACAGGCGTCTGCATCAAGGGAGTCCAGGTGAAGGAATCACCCGAATGGCTCCAGAATGCGCTCCGCACCATCGGACTGCGTCCTATCAACAACGTTGTCGATGTCACCAATTTCGTGCTGCACGAGATGGGGCAGGCCCTGCACAGCTTCGATTACGACAAGGTGGCGGGACATAAGATCATCGTACGTAATGCACAGGAGGGAAGCAAGTTTGTCACCCTCGATGGCAACGAGCATACCATGTCCGAGCGCGACCTGATGATTTGCAATGCCGACGAACCGATGTGTATAGCAGGTGTCTTCGGTGGCTTGGACAGCGGCGTGACCGAGCAGACCCAGAATGTCTTCCTCGAGTCGGCCTATTTCGACCCCGTCTGCATCCGCAAGACCGCGCGTCGTCATCAGCTCTCTACCGATGCCAGCTTCCGTTATGAGCGTGGCGTCGATCCCAACAACACCATCTACGTGCTCAAGCGTTGTGCGCTCCTCATTAAGGAGGTAGCCGGCGGAACGATCGCGTCTGACATCTTCGATAGCCATCCACAGCCATTCGCACCGTTCAGCATGACCCTCACAGAGAAGTATTGCAACGAACTCATCGGCAAGAAACTGGGCGCTGAGAAGATAGAACAAATCCTGAAGGCACTCGAGATACAAATCTGCAACACACGTGTTTGCGAAGAATGCGGACTCAAGGTATGGGACATTCAGGTGCCTGCTTACCGCGTAGATGTACAGCGTCCATGCGACGTGGTTGAGGATATCCTCCGCATCTACGGATACAACAACGTGGAACTGAGCGAGTCGCTCCACTCCAACCTCGCTTTCTCGACCAAGCCCGATAGCGTAGCGCTCCAGCGCCGCATCTCTGAGCAACTGACCGCACAGGGATTCAACGAGATTCTCAACAACTCGCTCTCCAAAGTATCGTACTACGAGGGCAACGAGGTGTTCCCTCTGGACAACTGCGTGCGCATCATGAATCCACTCAGCAACGACCTTGGCGTCATGCGTCAGACGCTGCTGTTCGGCGGATTGGAGAGCATCTCTCGCAATGTCAACCGCAAGAACGCCGACCTCCGCTTCTACGAGTTCGGAAACTGCGACCACTACGATGCCACCAAGCGTCAGGGCGAACTGGCTGAAGGCGAAGAGCCCAAACCACTCAAGCCCTATTCAGAGGAGATGCATCTGGGCTTGTGGCTCACAGGCAACAAGCAGGCACAGTCATGGACGGGCGCACCCGAGAAAATGAGCTTCTACACCCTGCGTGCATATGTCGAGAACGTACTCCGCCGTTTGGGCGTGAACGTGGACCGATGCCAGTTTGAGGCGTTCAGCAATCAGCTCTTCTCTGACGGGCTCCGCATCATCGCGCCAAACAAGAAGGTGCTGGGTGAACTCTGCATCGTCGATCGCAAGCTGCGCAAACTCTTCGATATCGATGCGGATATCTACTTCGCTGACCTCTATTGGGCCGAACTCCTCAAGCAGAACAAGATGTACAAGGCGGTTATCAACGACCTGCCTAAGTTCCCTGAGGTGAAACGTGACCTCGCGCTCCTCGTTGACCAGCAACTCACGTTTGCCGAACTGCTTGCTGCGGCACGTCAGGTGGAGAAGAAACTGCTCAAGGATGTGTACCTCTTTGACGTATATGAGGGAAAGAACCTCGAGGCCGGCAAGAAATCATACGCACTCAGCTTCATCCTTCAGGACGTTGACAACACCCTCAAGGACGCACAGATTGAGGCAATCATGACCAAGTTGCAAAAGACCTTCGAGACCAGGTTCAACGCCAAGTTGCGCTAATCTCATCCGAGCATGAAACCCTGATGGGACAGGCAAGGATACTGAACAGAAACAGATCATTATCAACAATATAAAATTATTTAACTATGTCTTTTTTAACGGATGAAAAACTTGTAATCGTTGGCGCAGGTGGCGCTATCGGTTCTACTATGGTTCAGACCGCTCTGACCATGAAACTTACTCCAAACGTATGCCTTTATGACGTCTATGCTCCTGGTATGGAGGGCGTTATCGAGGAGATGTTCCACTGTGGTTACGATGGCGTAAACCTTACCGCCACTACCGATGTAGCAGAGGCGTTCAAGGACGCTAAGTACATCATCTCTTCAGGTGGTGCTCCACGTAAGGCCGGTATGACCCGCGAGGATTTGCTCGCAGGCAACTGCGCTATCGCAAAGGAGTTGGGCGAGAACATCAAGAAGTACTGCCCAGACCTCAAGCACCTCGTTGTTATCTTCAACCCAGCAGACCTTACCGGTCTCGTTGCCCTGCTCTACTCTGGTTTGAAGCCATCACAGGTTACTACCCTTGCTGCGCTCGACTCAACCCGTCTGCAGTCAGCTATCGCCAAGAAGTTCGGCGTGAAGCAGTATGAAGTTACGGGCTGCAAGACCTATGGTGGTCACGGCGAGCAGATGGCCGTTTTCGGTAGCGCTGTTAAGGTGGCTGGCAAGCCTCTCAACGAGCTCATCGGCACCGAGGCATGCACGGCCGAGGATTGGGAGCAGATCAAGCTCGATACCACCAAGGGTGGCGCGAAGATCATCGAGCTCCGCGGTCGCTCATCATGGCAGTCACCTGCTTACTGCTCGGTTGAGATGGTACGTGCCGTCATGGGTGGTGAGGCCTTCCGTTGGCCTGCCGGAACCTATGTTTGCAACGAGAAGTACAACCATATCATGATGGCTATGGAGACCCATCTTGGTACCGATGGTTGCACCTACACCATGCCACAGGGTACGCCTGAAGAACTCGCTAAACTTGACGCAAGCTACGAGCACCTGTGCAAGATGCGCGACGAGCTCGTTACGCTCAATATCGTTCCTGCTATCAGCGAGTGGAGCAGCATCAATCCAAACCTCTAATCATCCTCTCATCAGGTAGGGCAGCTCAGGTTGCCCTACCTGATTTTTTATAGGGGTGTTCTATTTGTAGAATCCGCTAATACAACTATAATGACTCTGACAGACGAAATACAACGCCGCCGCACGTTTGCGATCATCTCCCACCCGGATGCCGGTAAAACGACCCTCACCGAGAAACTGCTTCTTTTCGGAGGTGCCATCCACGTGGCCGGGGCAGTCAAGTCCAATAAGATTAAGAAAACAGCTACATCCGACTGGATGGAGATAGAAAAGCAGCGTGGTATATCCGTGGCTACCTCGGTCATGGCGTTCGACTACCGCGACTATCATATCAATATCCTCGATACGCCCGGTCACCAGGACTTCGCCGAAGACACGTTCCGCACGCTCACAGCGGTGGATTCGGTCATCATCGTCATCGATGCGGCTAAGGGTGTCGAGACACAGACAAGACGACTGATGGAGGTGTGCCGCATGCGCAAGACGCCCGTCATGGTGTTTGTCAACAAGATGGACCGTGAGGGTAAGGATCCCTTCGATCTGCTGGACGAAGTCGAGGCCGAACTCGGCATACACGTGCGTCCTCTGTCATGGCCTATCAACATGGGCCAGCGCTTCAAGGGTGTGTACAACATTTTCCAGCAGACCCTGGACCTCTATACCCCAAACAAACAGACTATCAGCGAGTCTATAAAATTTGCTGACGTCAACGACCCGCAGATTACCGAACTGATAGGCGAAAACGATGCCGACAAACTGCGCATGGATCTCGACCTCATCGAGGGCGTTTACAACCCCTTCTCCACCGACGATTACCTCAGAGGCGACCTGGCACCGGTCTTCTTCGGCTCGGCGCTCAATACTTTTGGTGTGAAGGAGCTGCTCGAGTGCTTCGTGCAGATAGCTCCATCGCCTCGTCCGGTTGACACGCTCGAGCGTCGGGTGGATCCGCTCGAGGAGAAGTTCACGGGCTTTTGCTTCAAGATTCACGCCAACATGGACCCCAACCACCGTTCGTGTATCGCCTTCTTCAAGATCTGTTCGGGCAAGTTCGAGCGAAACGAATACTATCGCCACGTTCGTAAGGAGCAGCAGATGCGCTTCTCTGCCCCTACCTGCTTCATGGCGCAAAAGAAGGAGACGATCGACGAGGCATACGCTGGCGATATCGTGGGTCTGCCCGATACCGGTAACTTCAAGATTGGCGACACGCTCACGTCGGGCGAAGTGCTGCATTTCAAGGGGTTGCCTTCCTTCTCGCCGGAGATGTTCAAGTACATCGAGAACGCTGACCCTATGAAGCAAAAGCAGCTGGACAAGGGCGTCAATCAGCTCATGGACGAAGGTGTGGCCCAGCTCTTTACCAATCAGCTCACCGGACGCAAGATTGTCGGTACGGTCGGACAACTGCAGTTCGAGGTGATCCAGTATCGACTCGAGCATGAGTATCAGGCCAAGTGCCGCTGGGAGCCCATCTCGCTCTACAAGGCATGCTGGATCGAGGCGGTCAAAGAGGAGGGTGCAAAGGAGCCTTCTCCCGAAGCCAAAGCCGAGTACGAGATGTTCAAAAAGCGCAAGGCGCAGTATATGGCCTTTGACAAGGAGGGACGCGACGTCTTCCTCGCCGACTCCGGCTACGTGCTCTCCATGGCGCAACAGGACTACCAGCATATCCGATTCCATTTCACCAGCGAGTTCTAACTATTTGATATATAAGGAGTGTTCTAAACATTTGATATATAAAAATTTTACAATATGAAAAACCGTTCTCTGCAAATTCGCCTTATCGCAGCCAACTTTCTCGAGTTTGCTGTTTGGGGCGCGTACTTAACCTCAATGGGCCGCTACCTGGGTAGCCATGGTCTGGCCTCCAACATTGGTATTTTCTATTCTATTCAGGGCATCATGTCCCTTTTCATGCCTGCCCTCATGGGTATCGTAGCCGACCGCTGGATGCCGGCGCAGAAAGTGATGGGACTGTGCCATGCTTTGGCAGGTGCCTTCATGCTGGCTGCCGGTTTGTATGGTAATATGGCGGGCGATGCGGTGCAGTTCGGACCTATTTTTGCCCTTTATGCACTCTCTGTGGCGTTCTTCATGCCTACCATCGCGCTTACCAATTCCGTTGCATTCAACGCCCTCGTGAAGGGTGGCCTCGACACCGTCAAGGATTTCCCACCTATCCGCGTCTTTGGTACCGTGGGTTTCATCGTGACGATGTGGATTGTCGATCTGCTCGGCTTCCAATCCACCCCACTTCAGTTCGTCGTTTCGGGTGCGCTCAGCCTTGTTTTGGCTGTCTATGCGTTCACGTTGCCTAATTGCGAGGTGAAGACCGACCAGAAGCATGGCTCGCTCGTAGAGGCATTGGGCCTGGATGCGTTCAAGCTGTTCCGCCAGAAGAAGATGGCCTTGTTCTTCATGTTCTCCATGTTGCTCGGCGTATGTCTGCAGATCACCAATGGTTTTGCCAATCCGTTCCTGGGCAGTTTTGAGGCTTTCCCTGAGTTTGCCGATACCTTTGGCGTTCAGCACTCCAATATCCTCATCTCTATCTCACAGATTTGCGAGGCCTTGTGTATCCTCTTCATTCCTTTCTTCCTCAAGAAGTTTGGTATCAAGAATGTGATGCTGATGGCCATGCTCGCATGGGTGCTGCGTTTCGGTTTGTTCGGCGCAGGCAATCCGGGTACCGGGGTTTGGATGTTCGTGCTCAGTTGCGTAGCGTATGGTTTCGCTTTCGATTTCTTCAATATCTCGGGCGCGCTCTATATCGATCAGGAGACCTCTCAGGACATGCGTTCTTCTGCGCAGGGTCTGTTCATGATGTGTACCAATGGCTTCGGAGCTACGATAGGCACACTCTCGGCTCAGGCCGTTATTGACCATTTCGTTTACTTGCCGCAGGCAGCTGGCGCAACGCCACATGCCGTATGGGAAGGTTGGCAGGCAGCATGGTATCTCTTTGCGGCGTATGCATTGGTAGTGGCTGTCCTGTTCTGGATTTTCTTCGACCGCAAGACCAGCGCCAAGCAGGCCTGATCATCAACTGCCGGGGAGTCTCTGAGCCTCAGATACATTGCTCTGCTGCTGCTTTGCTTTACTGCTCTGCTGCTGCTCTCCCCTCCCCTCTGAAATCAACGAAGGCCGCCTATCTGCGAAGATAGA
>JAKSNQ010000014.1 GCA_024399615.1 Paludibacteraceae bacterium
CCATCTGAGAAGTGTAAGAGTTCTCATTGTCGTACCAAGAAACAACCTGTACCTGATAGGTATCCTCGTCGATCTTGCTAACCATGGTCTGGGTAGCGTCGAAGAGTGAACCGAACTTCATACCGATGATATCGCTAGAAACGATTTCGTCCTCGGTATAACCGTAAGACTCGGTCTGAGCAGCCTTCATAGCAGCGTTGATACCCTCTTTGGTGATGTCCTTACCCTTAACAACAGCAACCAAGATAGTGGTAGAACCGGTTGGAGTAGGGATACGCTGTGCAGAACCGATGAGCTTACCGTTGAGCTCAGGGATAACCAAACCGATAGCCTTAGCAGCACCAGTAGAGTTAGGTACGATGTTCTGTGCACCAGCACGTGAACGACGGAGGTCGCCCTTACGCTGTGGGCCGTCGAGAATCATCTGGTCGCCAGTGTAAGCGTGGATGGTAGACATGATACCAGACTGGATAGGAGCGTATGCGTGGAGTGCAGCAGCCATAGGAGCCAAGCAGTTGGTGGTGCAAGAAGCAGCAGAGATGATCTTGTCCTCAGCGGTCAAGGTGTTGTGGTTTACATTGTAAACGATGGTAGGAAGGTCGTTACCAGCAGGAGCAGAGATAACCACTTTCTTAGCGCCAGCTACGAGGTGAGCAGAAGCTTTCTCCTTAGAGGTGTAGAAACCGGTGCACTCGAGCACAACGTCAACGTCGTATTGTGCCCATGGGCACTCAGCTGCGTTAGCCTTAGCAGAGATCTTGATCTCCTTGCCATCTACGATGATAGAATCCTCGGTGTAGTCAACGGTGTGCTTACCCTCGCCGAACTTGCCAGCGAAACCACCCTGAGCGGTATCATACTTGAGGAGGTGAGCCAACATCTTAGGGCTGGTCAAGTCGTTGATTGCAACTACTTCATAACCTTCAGCCTCGAACATCTGACGGAATGCGAGGCGACCGATACGGCCGAAGCCGTTAATTGCTACTTTTGTCATTGTTGTAAAAAATTATAAAAAGTTAAAAAACAATTCGTTTTAGACTTAGAAGAACCACTGTGCGAGATATGCAGACATAATACGCACAATTAAATCGAGTGCAAAGTTACTAAAAATAATTGAAACATTATGCATAAATGTTATAAAAAAAAAGATTTGCAAACTGAATATGACAAATTTTGGTTGTTTTTTTTGCTGTTATCAGAAAAAAAGTGTAATTTTGCAGGTTGTATTGCAAAAATGAAGAAAAGCTTGGGAATATATTCGGAAGGTCTGTATCGGGTGTGTGCTTATTTGGGTCACCTTCTCCGTTCGCGTCATACATTGGGCTACGGAATCCATTCTCCGTACCTATTTTATATTGCGCGCGCGATACTTCCCGAGACGTGCAGATACTATTCGTTTGACCAGATCGAACAGTTGAAGACTCGCATGCAGCATATGCGCCAGAAGGTTTATGTGGAGGATTTCGGGACGGGCAGTTCGGGTGAGCGCCGTGTGGATCGTATTGCGCATGGTTCGCTAAAACCCAGTCGTCAGGCTCAACTGCTGATGCGTCTGGCCGTTATGCAAAAAGCGGAACATATGGTCGAATTGGGCACCTGTTTGGGCATATCCACAGCTTATATGGCATCTGCCAACAGTAATGCAGAGGTGATAAGCTTCGAAGGTGCGCCCGAATTGGCCGAATTGGCTCGTCGAAACTGGCGAGAGTTGGGACTGAAAAATATCCGTTGTGTGGTGGGAAATATAGACGAGACGCTACCTGTATTCATTCACGAGCGAACATGTTCGGATGAACACTACCGATTGGATATGGCTTTTCTGGATGCCAACCATACGGGCGAGGCTACGATTCGCTATTTCGGCTGGCTGAAAACATTGGCGGGTGAGAAGTCGATATTTGTGCTGGATGATATTCATGCTTCGCGTGACATGCATAATGCCTGGAAACAGATTTGTGCGATGGAAGGTGTGACAGCCACGATGGACCTGTATGACATGGGACTGGTATTTTTTGATTCGTGTCTGGAAAAGAAAATGTATCGTATTCGGCTATGAGAAAAGCGGTAAAAATACAAACAGAAGACTCGATCAAGGTCGCTTGTAGGCTGCTTAGTGTGTAGGGAGAGTAGAAAATTGTAAAAAATAAACGTATGAAAGTATATACAAAAACCGGAGACAAGGGCACGACGTGCCTGATAGGTGGCACGCGAGTCAGTAAGTCGGATGCTCGTTTAGAGGCTTATGGTACCGCCGACGAACTGAACAGTTTTGTAGGTTGGCTTCGAGCAATGCCATTGGATGAGCAGATACAGGCCGAACTGGAGTTTATTCAGAACAAGTTGTTTAATCTGGGTGGTTACCTGGCGATAGATCAAGAGAAGTTCGAGCCGACTCCATCAACCAGTATTTCGTCGGAGCATATTGTGTACCTGGAGCAGGCTATTGATCGAATGGAGGCAGAATTGCCGGAGTTGCATAGTTTCATTCTGCCCGGCGGAAGTGAGTCCGTCTCGAGATGCCATATTTGCCGTACGGTATGTCGTCGATTGGAACGCCGAATGGTGGAACTATTTTCGGGGTATGAACAAAGTTCGTCATTTGATGCAAATGCACTGCAATTTGTCAATAGATTGAGTGATTATTTATTCATTTTGTCAAAAAAAGTGGCGAAAAACGAGAAAATTGACCTTTTTTCGTGGAAAAGTTAAGATTTTTCTTGCGTGTATGCATTTTTTTTAGTACTTTTGCACGATAATTTGGAAAAATAACGTCACGTTGGCTAGAAAACAAGTTTTTTTAGCCGATGATAAAGTTGTAATATATCATGTATTGGACATTGGAATTGGCTTCAAAATTGGAGGACGCTCCTTGGCCAGCTACCAAGGATGAATTGCTAGATTACGCGATGCGCGTTGGTGCTCCAATGGAGGTGGTAGAAAACCTTCAGGAATTGGAGGATGAAGAAGAAGAATATGAGACGATTGAGGATATCTGGCCCGATTATCCTCAAAAAGAGGACTTTTTCTTCGATGAGGATGAGTATTAATGTGCTCGCAGTAGGAAAGAAAATAAATCACCGCGCAAACGCGCGATACATTGTTCTGGGGTTGCTGCTGTTGTTAGTGATGTCTGTGAAGGCTCAATTCGACCCTCAAATAGGACAATATATGTATTTGCCAGCCGCCTACAATCCGGCAACAGTAGGTGAGGGTGACTTGCTAAAAGTGGCAGGTCTGCATCGCATGCAGTGGACGGGCATAGAGGGGGCGCCAATGAGTACGTATTTTACGTTTGGTTCGCCCTTTGAGATAGGCAAAACAAAGCATGGCGCCGGAGTGCGATTTTTGAATGACAGGTATGGTCTGTGGACAAATCAAACTTTCCACATCCAGTATGCATATCGTCAGAAGTTAGGCAAAGGTACGCTGAGTGTCGGCTTGGACTTGGGTTTTATCAATGTCTCGTTTCATGGCGATAGCGTGAATCTAAGTGATTTGGGAGAGTCAGAGTATCATACCCCCGGTGATGAGGCAATACCGATGGGCGAGGCCACAGGTATGAGTTTCGACATGGGCGCGGGCTTGTATTACCGCACATCTCGCTGGTATGTGGGCGCCAGTTACTCGCATATTCTCCAGCCGGCAGTAGAGCTGACCACCCAGACAGCCACGGTTCCGAATACGCTGCATGTACGAGGAACGATGTACGTACATGGTGGGTATAAGATTCGGCTAAGAAACCGCGACTTCGTGTTGATACCTTCGGCGCTGCTACAAACCGATTTTCGGTCGTGGGACGTGGATGTAAGCCTGATGACCGAGTATTTGGAGAAATACCGTTGGGGACTGAGTTACAGGGTGTTAGGAGGCGTAGGAATACTACTCGGAGTGGAAATATTTAATGGATTTGACTTGGGTTACACCTATGAGCTGCCCACGAGTAAACTGATGGTTGAGAGTTTTGGTTCGCATGAGATTTACCTCAGTTATAGTCTGGATATTCTCCGTCCTAAACGGACCAATCAGTATAAGAGTGTCAGATTCCTATAAGTTTGCAGCGTAGGAACTTACAAAAAAAACGGGCTCGGCCCGACGCTATAGAATTAATAACAAAAAAAAGATAGTATGAAATTGAAGAAAATTCTTTCAATTATGGCATTGGCAGTAGTGGTTGCAAGTTGCAACAAACCTGCCGGTGAACTGGTAGGCGTTGGAGCAAAAGGTAACTTCAATGAGGCCAATCCCTATGGTATGGTTTATATCAAGGGCGGCAGCTTCATGATGGGTGAGAATGCTCAGAGCGCTCTCTTTGCTCAACAAGATCGCAATATGATGGTGACTGTTGACCCATTCTGGATGGACGAGACTGAGATTACGAACGATGAGTATAAGCAATTCGTTGCTTATTGTCGTGACTCTATGGCGCTTCGCTTGGCCGTTCTTAACGGTTTGGAAGAGGAGTATGCATTGGGCGTAGATGAAGATGATTTTGAACCAGAGACTTGCCGTTTGAACTGGAAACAAGCCAAGAACCTTTGGACTCGTTATCGTCGTGAGTACGCCGGTCGTCTGAATGATGGTGAGACAGACCTGCTGGAGGCCATAGCACCCATGTTCTATAACGACATGAGATCTCTGAAGAATACTTATTTGCACTACTCGTACAACTGGTTGTGCTATGACGAGTTGGTTTCAGAGAAGAATAAGTACAATGTAAAGAAGGGTCGCTATACCGAAACCCCAATCATTCGTGCGGACTCGACCTGGGAAGACGAGCATCACGAGATTCATCGCGTGACAGTACACCGTCAGTTCCGTAATCCAAGTGATTTGGTTTCAAACAATATTATCGCTGTTTACCCAGATACTTTGGTGTGGGTTCGTGACTTTGCATACAGTTACAATGATCCTCTCCTTCAGCACTATTTCTCACATCCCGGCTATGCCAACTACCCTGTAGTAGGTGTGACCTGGGAGCAGGCTTATGCTTTCTGCCACTGGCGTACGAAGACCTTGTATGTAGAAGGAAAGCAACTGACTCAGGCCTATCGTTTGCCTACAGAGGCAGAATGGGAGTATGCGGCTCGTGGTGGTCGTCGTATGGCGGCTTATCCATGGGGTAGCAACTATGCCCGTGACTCAAAGGGTTGCTACATGGCCAACTACAAACCCTATCGTAGTTCTTACAACGAGGATACGGGTACCTATACTGTAGCCGTTGCCAGCTATCGTCCAAACGACTTTGGTTTGTATGACATGGCCGGTAATGTGGCAGAATGGACCTCATCTATGTACACCAACAAGAAGGAGTTCACTACTGACCTGAATCCAACTTACGAGTACATGGCTCGTGAAGAGGATGCTCCTTCCTTGAAGCGCAAAGTGGTAAAGGGTGGCTCATGGAAAGATATCTCAGCATACCTGCAATGTGGTGCTCGCACTTATGAGTATCAGGACGAGGGACACTCATACATCGGTTTCCGTTGTATCCGCTCGCACGTAGGCCAATAAAATACGTGAAATGCGTACATGCATGTGTGCTTGCAACGTGCATGTGTGCGAACCTTAAAAAAGAATAATTAAGTCTGTAATATACGTACAAAAAGTTTAGAATTATGGCTAAGCAACAAGAACTAAAAGGATGGGATAAAGTAGTAGCATGGTATGCAGCTAACTCCTACACAATTGGAATGGTGTACAACATCGGTGCATCAGTCGTTATTATCGGTGCATTGTTCAAGATTATGCACTGGCCCGGCGCAGGTTACGTGTTAACCGCAGGTATGTTCACCGAGGCATTCCTGTTCTTTATCGGTATTTTTGAGAAACCTCATGCAGTATACAACTGGGAGACCGTGTTCCCACAGTTGTTGGGCCACGAGGAGCATCCGTTGCAGGAAAACCTGACCTCTGCTCCCAAGCGCGACAACAATTTCAATGCCCTGTCAGAGGGTGACCTCCGTGCGCTTAAGGATGGTATTGGTAACCTTACCAATGCCGCAAACCAATTGGCCGACTTGAGCAAATTGGCAGAAGGAAGTGCACGTCTGGGTGAGAAACTGCAGGCTGCTGCTGATGTTACCGACAAATTTGCTTATGCTCAGAACACCGCATTGGCAGGTGTAGATCGTTTGGGTGAGAAGTTCGCAGCAACCGCTCGTGCAATCGATTCTCTCAAGGCAGACGCAGAGGGTGCCGCTAAGGAGCAAGCCGCAGCTCGTGCCAATTTGGCCTCTATCAATGCAGCATATGAACTCAACCTGCGCGCCGTTCAGGCCATCACCGCTGATGCTCAGAAATTGGCAGATGCAAGTGCTAATGCCACCAAGGCAAGCGAGGCTTATGCAGCTGCTCAGAGCAAGTTGACTCAACAGGTGGCAGACCTCAACAAGGTATATGGTAACATGCTCAATGCATTGGCCTAAGCCCTCTTCTGTAGTCATTAACATTATTTATTAGTAAGAATTTATTAGTAAGAAATGGGTGGAGCAAAAAACTGTCCGGAAACTCCGAGACAAAAAATGATAGGTATGATGTACCTGGTGTTGACCGCCATGTTGGCTCTGAATGTATCAGCCGACATTTTGAACGGTTTCTCCAAGTTGCGTCATAGTATGGAAGGTTCGATGGCTTCCACTGCAGAGCGTAATGAAGATGTATTTACCAACTTTGAAAACGCCTTCAGTAAAGATGGTGGTGCAGACAAGTATGGTCCATGGTACGACATTGCCAAGGCAGTTCGCGAGTCCAGCGACAGCTTCTTCAATTACATCGATAATTTCAAGATCGATATCATCAATCAAATCGAGAACAAGCACTATGCATATGGCACACCAATGTCGGAGATTCAGGTTTCTAACAATGGTGATACCAATATTCCTCATGCTTACGCGTTGAACACGTTGGATAAAACCACGGGCAAGATTAACGCAGACCAGTTCAAGGAGAATATGGAGGCATATTGCCACTATCTGACTCATGTGGAGTCAGCGTGCCTGCTTGAGAAGATAGAGAAGGACCCAAAGTTTGCGCATGAATGGAACATGAAAGCGCAGATGCTCAAGGCTCTTTTTAATACGGATGATACCTATAACGAGGATGGTGCAGCAATCTCATGGCAACGCTCTACTTTTGATGAGATGCCAGCAGGTGCCGTATTGGCGTTGCTGACGAAGTATCAGAGTGATATCCGTATGGCAGAGAACGAGTTGATTAACTTCATGTTCAACGCTGCAGGTTCGTCAGATTTCGTGGTAAACTCTGTTACTCCAGTTATCCTGCCTACGTATGGCGAGTATGTGATGCAAGGTCAGCGCTATCGTGCACGCATTTTGTCCGCCATGGTTGATACCAACCAAGTGCCTCGCGTCTTCATCAATGGTCAAGAGTGGGAAGGTGGTGTGTATGACATCGCCGCCGGTGGTGTAGGTGCACATTCGTACAAAGGATATATGCAGATAGGTGACGATACGACTCATTATGAGTTTGAAGGTAAGTACACCGTAGGTGCTCCTTCTGCAACAATCTCCAACACCGACCTCAACATCATGTACATCGGCTACGATAACAAGTTCTCTGTTTCTGTACCAGGTGTGGCAGATAGCAAGGTTCGTGTATCATGCAACGGTGCATCGGTTAAGAAAGAAGGCGCTCTTTGGATCATTAAACCCAATGGTGGCACTTCTGCCCTTATCGAGGTACAGGCCGAAGTGGATGGTCGCTGGGTATCGATGGGTAAACAAGAATACCGTATCAAGACGTTGCCTAAGCCAAATGCATATTTCATCGCGCCAGGCAAGGAGCCAATCAATGATGGCAAGATTGCGCGTGGTGATCTCCTCAATGCATCATCTCGTCTTGAGGCAAGTTATGGTCCTGATGGTCTGATTCAGGCTAAGTTTAACATTACCGGTTTCTCTGTGAAGTTGCCTTCAGGTAAGGAAATCAATATCAATGGAACTCGATTGGATAAGAAGACCCTTGATGCTCTTAAGGGTGTTAAGCAAGGTCAAATGGTAACTTTCCGTTACATTAAGGCCGTAGGTCCTGATGGAAAGACGGTTAGCTTGAGTCCAATCCCACTTGAGTTGCAATAAATCTGTTCGCAGAAGTCTATCGTATATTAGGAAAATTTATTAGATAATGAAGAAACTAAGTATTATCGCCATGTTGCTGCTGTGTGTGGCAGCAGTTCATGCCCAAAGACCTATTGTCTCTTTCTTCGATGCAAAGGGCGCAGTCAATTTCAAGACACAAGAGATTGACCACGAGACCGACACACTCAAACCAATCGTGCATAGAGTGGATGATGTGGTATGGTTTCGTACGGTATATCGTGTGATTGATATGCGTTACAAGCAGAACTACCAGTTGTATTTCCCCGTATCTCCATCCAACCCTACGTATCGTAGTTTGTTCAAGGTGATGGTTGATGCGATAATCAATGGCATGCCAGTCTATGGTAAACCCGATTTTGATATCGATATCACTCCTCACTTTGAGGCAGAGCCTTTGGCAAAAGCAGAAGTAGCCAGCCTTCTCAATACCGATATGGATGGTGTAGGTGATGGTAATATTGCTACTTCAGAGTACATGATTATCAATTACGACTCGGTTCGTGACAAGATGTCCTTCAATAACTATTCTTATGAGGGCTTTGTCAAGAACCAGCTTAAGTGGATGATTCAAGAAGTAGTCTTTTTCGACAAGCACTATTCACGTTTGTTCACCAAGATTGTGGGTATAGCTCCAATGTCGTCAGCACATGCCGGCAATGAAGACACCCCTCTCACCGAGGCATTGTACCAGTCAATCTTGTTCTGGGTAGCATTTGATGACTTCCGTCCATATCTGCAGAAGCAAAACATCATCCCACAAGCTAACGACAACTCTCGTACCACTTTTGACCAGTTCTTTGCAGAGCGTCGTTATAGTTCATATCTGATTGGTGATGCCAACATGTATTCTCGTATGTTCTCTGATTTCGCAGTCAGGGGTCGTGCCTCAGATGTGTTGACAGACCGTATCAAGATGGAAAAGGACATCAAGCGTGAGCAGGAGCGTATTCAAAACGAGTTGCTCAATTTTGAGCTTGATCTCTGGGAATACTAATCCCTTTTCTATATATCGGGAGGCGCGAATTTGATTCGCGTCTCTCGGCATGTTTTCTTGTTTGAGGTTAAAAACTCCGTTAAAAGTATGTCAAAGCGTAAGTTTCGTTTTTTTAATACCTATCTGACCGCCACTATTTCGGTGGCTCTTGTCTTGTTGCTAATAGGTATGGAATGTGTGATCAGTCTGGGAACATCCAGCTTGCTCCGCCAACTTAAAGAGGAAACGACTATTACGCTGGTTCTTTCTGACGAAATGACATCCTCCGACTCTGTTCGTGTGTCACGTCTGCTCGATGTAGCGCCCTTTTGCAAGCGTTATCAGTATATATCCAAGGAGCAGGCCCTAGCAGAGCATATCGCAGAACTGGGTGAGGATCCTACGCTATGTCTTGATTATAACCCGATTCATGCTGCTTTCGAATTGAAGTTGTCGGCGGATTATGTTCATCCAGACAGCGTAGCCAAGATAGAGCAATTGCTGGCCGTTTATCCTTTTGTAGAACATGTGGACTATCCACGAGCAATTGTTGGTTTCTTTCAGTCAAACGTGAGTCGAGTGCTATGGGTGCTATTAGCTATTGCGTCGTTGCTGTTATTTATTTCAATTGTGCTAATAGTGAATACCATACGTCTCACGGTTTATTCGCGTCGCTTCATTATCCACACGATGAAGTTGGTAGGTGCTACCCCATGGATGATAAAGGGTCCTATCGTACGACGTAGTATGCGGATGGGACTATACGCCAGCATTCTTGCCATGATGCTAATCTTCGCGGTGCTTTATGGAACGGCGAGCAGATATGGTTTTGTTCTATTTGCTATGACTTGGCAGAATATTGCGGTTGTGGCGGTTGTAATATTGCTGTCAGGTGTGCTTCTTACCTTTTTGTCATCGCTATTTGCTGTCAATAAATACATTCGTTTGAAGGTGGATGACCTATACATAATTTAATATACATCATGAAATATAATCTTTCTAAACTAAACTTAATCCTAATGGGTGTCTCAGTCGCTGTTATTATTTTGGGTTTTGCCTTGATGGGAGGTGCACCCAGCGGCGCAGAGCAGTATAATGCAGACATCTTTTCGGTTCGTCGCATCACAGTAGGTCCAATGATTGCGTTGTTGGGCTTTGTTCTGATGGTAGTGTCAATCTTTGTTAATCCCAAAAACAAGAAGTGATGTCTTGGTTTCAAGCTCTTTTACTCGGTCTGGTGCAAGGTCTGACCGAGTTTCTGCCTGTAAGTTCCAGTGGACACCTGACCATTGGTCAAACCTTGTTGGGTGTTGAGTTCGCTGAGGGTGATATGCTTTTGTTTGACGTTCTCGTTCATGCCGCTACCGTTTTGTCCACTATCGTTATTTTGTGGAAAGAAATAGAGTGGCTGCTACGTGGTGTTTTTTTGAGTACGAAAATGAACGAGGAGAAATTGTATGTGGGCAAAATCCTCTTGTCGATGATTCCTGTTTTTATCGTCGGTGTTTTTTTTAAGGATTATGTAGAGAATATTTTCGGCAGTGGTCTGCTGGTGGTTGGTTGCTGTCTATTGGTGACTGCCGCCTTGCTCACTTTTGCTCAGTATTCCCGTCCTCGTGAGAAAGAACATATAGGATGGTGGGATGCTTTCATCATCGGCATAGGACAAGCATGCGCAGTGTTGCCAGGTTTGTCTCGCTCAGGTACCACTATTGCAACGGGCATTCTGTTGGGAAACAAGAAAGAAAAGGTGGCACAATTTTCTTTTATCATGGTGCTCATACCTATTTTGGGTGAAGCTTTTCTCAGTTGCTTGGATCTGCTTAAGGGTGAAGTAGTCAGCTCCCTTTCGCCAGTGACCATGCTAATAGGGTTCTTGTCGGCGTTCTTGTCTGGTTGCGCTGCATGCAAGTGGATGATTAACATTGTTAAGCGACAGAAATTGGTGTACTTTGCAATCTACTGTGTACTGATTGGTTTGTTTGCTATCATCTATTCCCTTGTCTAATTGTACGGATGGCAGAAGGAATACAGGCGTTATTATGAATTTTGAGTCGGGGGAGATATTGTATTTTGATAAACCGCTACATTGGACCAGTTTTGATGTAGTAGGAAAGGTTCGTTGGCTACTATGTAAACGTTTAGGAGTCAAGAAACTGAAAGTAGGTCATACTGGCACATTGGATCCTTTAGCAACGGGTGTTGTCGTGGTATGTACCGGCAAGAAAACCAAACTAATCGACGAATTGCAAGCGCATGTCAAAGAGTATGTAGCCACGCTTCAATTGGGTGCAACGACTCCCTCTTACGATTTAGAGAAACCCATTGATGCCATTTACCCAACCCAGCATATTAGTCGTCAACTGATAGATGAAACGCTTACTCATTTTCTCGGTCAGATTTGGCAGGTTCCACCGACTTTCTCTGCTGTAAAAATCGATGGCAAACGAGCCTATGAGTATGCTCGTAAGGGCGAAGAAGTAGAAATAAAGCCCAAACTATTGGTGATAGATGAACTGGAAGTGTTGTCTTTTGATGAACAAGCGATGCAACTGACGATACGTGTGGTTTGTTCCAAAGGTACCTATATACGTGCTTTAGCTCGTGACATAGGAGAGGCTCTTCAATCAGGAGCACACCTAATCGCCTTGCGTCGCACTCGAGTGGGAGAGATTGGTGTGGACCAATGTATCTCCCCTGAACAATTCGCTCAGATGTTGGAAACTATGCCAATCGAGAGACCTGTTAGTGAATAGTAGATATTTGGGCTACAGATCAATAGTCAGCAGCAGAGCTGCGTTAAGATATATAAATAGCATAAAGAATGAAACTTTCGCAATTTAAATTCAATTTGCCTACCGAGCAGATTGCTCAATACCCATCACGCTTCCGTGATGATTCTCGTTTGTTGGTTCTTCATCGTAAGACTGGTTTAATCGAGCATAAGACGATGCCTGATTTAGCCTCATATTTTGACGAGGGTGACTTGTTTATTTTCAATAACACTCGAGTTTTTCCAGCTCGCTTGTACGCGACGAAGGAAAAGACTAATGCCCGCATAGAGGTATTCTTGCTTCGTGAGTTGAGCCACGAGATGCGCTATTGGGATGTACTAGTTGATCCTGCGCGCAAGATTCGTATAGGAAATAAGTTATATTTTGGCAATGATGATACGATAGTGGCTGAGGTTATCGACAACACTACCTCTCGTGGCCGTACTCTTCGTTTCCTTACTGACTACGATAATGATGAGTTTGTCGAGCGTCTCTATGCATTGGGTGAGACTCCTCTGCCAAAGTATATCAAGCGTGATTGGGAGAATAACGAAACTGATGAAGAAGCACGAATTTTGCGTGATAAAGAGATAAAGGAACTTCGTCGTGAGGATGAGGAGCGTTATCAATCTATTTTTGCTACCGAGATAGGTGCAGTAGCAGCTCCTGCCGCATGTCTTCATTTCTCCAAGAATATTATCAAACGTTTGGAAATCAGGGGAATAGAATGTGAGTATATGACTTCGCACATGGGTTTGGGCAACTTCAAGCCAGTGGATGTTGAGGATCTAACCAAGCATAAAGTAGACAGTGAGCAGTTCATTATTCCAGAAAGTTTGGCCAAGGCTGTTGACCGAGCACATGCTGAGAACCACCGTGTGTGTGCTGTTGGTACAGAAATCATGCGTGCACTGGAGTCTGTTGCCGGTACTCAAGGGCAAGTAACAGCTATTAACGCATGGACCAACAAATTCATATTCCCGCCATATGACTTCATGGTGGCTAACTCGTTCTTCGTGAACCTCTACATGCCTCAGTCTTCTCAGTTGATGATGGTGGCTTCGTTTGCGGGCTACGATTATACGATGGCGGCATACAAGGAGGCAGTAAAGGAGGGTTATCGTTTTGGAGATTACGGTGATGCCATGCTAGTAATTGACTGATAGATGCCTAAGTACTGATTTATTTTTCTAATTTGAAAACTATGCAAAAAAACTTCATTCATTATCTTTGGGCTTTACTTTGTGTTGCCATGTTCGTTTCTTGCCATAAAGACGAACTCACACCGGAGGAAATACAAAAAGATGCAACAGATTTATTGACCTTAGCTGAAGCTCAATTAGGTCAAGCTCGTGCGGTAGCAGAGGCAAACTTGATCGCTGCTAAGTTTGAAAAAGATGCTCATGTAGATAGCCTCTTTTGGGCCAAGACCCGTGAGGACGGTTACATCATCCTCACCTCTTTGCATGATTCGGTAGTAGTTGTAGATATTGCCCAGGAACATGCAACGATGAAGCAGGCGCAGTTGACGGCTGAGATTTTCTCACGTTATGGTTATCGTACCGCCTTGCCAGATGTTCACCTTTGGGGGGCGATGACTATTTGTGGCGACAGTACCTATTACTTAGATGGTTCTGTCGTGCCGACCATTTCTATGCTCGTGACGGGCATGGCAATGATGAACCTGTTACCCAAGGAGCTGATAGATCAGTTCTCAGCAGCCCTCAAGAAGGATCGTGGTGTCTTCTCGGAGGATGTACGTGCAAATTCTAAGGATTTAGAGTATTCCATTGAGGGAGGTGCCTATACTCGCTCTTGGGTGGAGTTGGTAAAAGATGCATCGCAGATTGATTGGACCAAGTTGTTGATGAATAATCCTTTTTTAGGAAAGAAACTATTCTCATTCTATACGGTCGAGACCGCGATCCATCAGAGGGATTCCAAAACTCAAACCTATCGTTGTACCTATCGTCATGGTATAGAAATTCCAATCGATCCAAACGAAGGTATGCCATTCCCAGGTTTCCCAGAGATTTCGTTCCGTTGAATTTTCCCTACAACCCTTCGTCCCCAAAGCATTATCAAATATAAAAGGCTGCCTAACAGATGTTGGACAGCCTTTTGTGTTTTTGAGGTTGGAATATATAACGTTCGTTTTCAGATTACTCAGTCTTAGTCTGCTCGAAGCAACAACGACAGAGAGGTTCGTATTTCTCTGTTTCACCGAGGAGAACCTGTTTGTTGGACGAGACGAGTCGGTGTGAAAACGATGCCAAATTGCCACATCGTACGCAGATAGCATGTGCTTTGAAGACATCATCTGCGATGGCCATCAGGTTAGGCATTGGGCCGAATGGAGTTCCCTTGTAGTCCATGTCCAAACCTGCGACGATTACGCGTATGCCGCGGTTAGCCAACTCACGACATACGTCAATAATTCCCATATCAAAGAACTGTGCCTCGTCAATGCCAACCACCTCGATGTCTTCTGCCAATAGAAGAATGCTGGCAGACGATTCGACGGGGGTGGAGATAATTGCGTTATGGTTATGGCTCACGACTTCGGTATCGGAGTAGCGTACGTCAATGGCAGGCTTGAAAATTTCGACTTTTTGTTTTGCAAATTGAGCACGTTTCATACGACGAATGAGTTCTTCGGTCTTGCCGGAGAACATGGATCCACATACCACTTCGATGGTGCCTTGGCGTTGGCGAGGGGAACGTCTATCTATTTCTGAATACATAATGAATAACAATGTAACTAAGGCTGCAAACTACACCTCACTTGGACAATTGGTTAAATGCAGCAAAAGCTGCTAATTTGGCTGCAAAGATACTGCTTTTTTCTAATATGACCAAATAAAAGGACAGAAAGTTTTCAACATATTTTCTACAACTTGCCCCATTGTGAAGAGGAAGAAGATTTATGACCGATTGTATTTGTTTTGATATCAGCCCATTATCCAAGGTGTTCCATAGATAATGTATCCGCCGAATCCCGCTAAGATTATGAGCAAGATGGGATGCAGGCGAAAAAACAATGTGCCGCAGAAGACGAGTGCAAACATCAGTATGCTCCAATAGTCAATGAAGTTTTCGGGTGTCATGAGTAAGAGCGCAGCAGCAGCAATGAGGCCAATTACAGTAATTCGCAATGCCATCAGCGACCCAGCTACCCATTTATTATCCTTCATTTTTAGGTAAATGCGACAGATAATAAGCATGATGATAATCGAAGGCAAGATAATAGACGAGGTTGCCACAACACTACCCAATACAGACATCCACTCGTTCATGCCTGCCGATTGGCAAGCGGTATAGCCCACATAAGTGGCCGAGTTGATGCCGATAGGGCCGGGAGTCATCTGCGAAATTGCCACAATATCAGTGAACTCTTGTTGTGTCATCCATCCGTACTGGTTGATCTCGTGCTGGATGAGTGACAAGATAGCATACCCTCCTCCGAAACCGAATAGACCTATCTTGAAGAACGATGTCAACAATTGCAAATAGACAATCATCTTTTTCCCCTCCTTTCTTTTTCATCTCTAATCCATACGACAATAGTGCCTGCAATCAATGCGAAGATGATAATAAGTATTGGTGACACCTTAAGATACCAAATTAGAAAAGCAGCTACGATGGGGATAATGATTGTTTTCCATGTGATTTTAGCGGACTTAGCCATTTTGTAAAGTGGTGCAGCAATTAGAGCAACTACTGCAGGTCGTATGCCCTTGAATATGGCCTCAATTGCTTCATTGTCACGGAAATGTGTGAAGCATGTAGCAATAGTCAGAATAATCACAAATGAGGGAAGCACAGCGCCTAATACCGAGTAGAGCAGACCTCGCCATCCATTGATTTTGTAGCCTACGAAAACAGCCGTGTTGACGGCAATAATACCAGGTGCTGATTGCGCAAGGGCAATTAAGTCCAAAAATTCTTCTTCTTCAATCCAATGTTGATGATCTACAATCTCTCGTTGAACGAGAGGAATCATAGCATAACCACCTCCCAATGTGAAGGCTCCTATACGGAAAAAAGTAGCGAATAGAGAAAGATTTTTCATGAAAAATTAAAAAGAACTACTGTTTTGTGAAAGTAACTCTATAGCATTTAGTTCGCAGGATTTGGGGACTTGTTTTGGAGTTTGGCTTCTTCTTGTCGAATTTTGTCTGTTGTGCGCATGATACGATGGACGTAACGTATGGTCTCTTCAGCGTTGAATGAGCCATATTGTACAACTGAATCGGTGTAATATTCTTCGTATTTCAGTTGGCTCAAATAGTGCTCTACGTCTGCCCACCGATAGGCATTGGCTCCGTATTTCTTGGCTAATCTTCGTGCATCATGTATATGTGCAGGCCCTGCGTTGTAACTGGCCAAGGTAAATCGTAGATTTTCAACGGAATCAGTGACAAAATGAAAATGTTGGCGTAGTGAGCCTACGTATTTCGCTCCTGCACGTATATTGTCTTCCGGTTCAAAGCATGTTGAATCGTTCAGTCCAAATCGTGCGCCCGTCTTTGGCATCAGTTGCATCAAGCCTCGTGCTCCCACTTGTGATTTGGCTAAGGGGTTGTAGCGGCTCTCGTGGTAGGCGATGGCTGCCAATATTTCCCAATCGCATCCTGCTTCGGGAGCATAGGTTACAAAATACTCAGCATAGGGCACATTACTCATCAATTTTTGCTCGGTTAGCATGTCTTCAGCACGTTGACCTTCTTCTATACCGAAGAACGCAAGTATAGCAAAGAGTGTCAGTGCACCGATGAGCGAGACCAAATAGGTTCGGCGCATGCGCAAGGTATATTTATATGTTTGGGCAGAATTCACGGATAGATGGGGCAAATTTGACCTATTATATCAAAGGGGACTATAGCATTCCCCGCTTAGAAGTTTAATTAATTAAATGGGTTGGATTAACGCTCAACGGTTTTGAGGCGTTTTTGGCGCTGTTCCCATCGTTCACGAGCATATTGTTGCATGTCGGTGAACTGATCGTTCTCATCGGTAATCTCAAAGCCAAAGACGGTCTCTATTACATCCTCAAGCGTGAGAATGCCCTGCAAACACCCATATTCGTCAATGACGATACTTATTTGCTCTTTCCCTTCAATCAAGCGGTCCCATACTTCGGGTATAGGCATATCCTCGTTGAAGTAAGGAAGCGGTCGTCTAATTTCCGACAAGGTGACATTGAACTTGTCCTCGGCCAACAACTCGAGGGCGTCGCTTCTGAGTACATAACCTGTGATGAACTCTGGCGAATCGGAGTAAATCGGAATGCGCGAGAAATGGTCGAACTTGTCCTCTTTGTAGAATTCGCGCAAAGTTAGGTGTTCGGGCGCTGTTGCGCAGACGACACGTGGGGTCATGACATCGTAGGCTTTGATATCTTCAAGACGGATTATGTTCTGTATAATTTTGTTTTCATCCTCGTCAAAGACACCCTCATCTTCACCAACCTCTACCATCGCACTCACTTCCTCTCGTGAAATAGTTTGTTCTTCCTCGGCAACTTTGGGTGCAACTAATCTGGAAATCTTCTCGATGCACCATACGATAGGAAACTGTATGATGATGAGCACATGTAATGTGCGTGCCGCAAACGAGGTGAGTGAGCGCCAATTAGAAGCGCCTAATGTCTTGGGAATAATCTCAGCGAAGACGAGTATGAGAATGGTTGTGATAGCAGACACTAGTCCGAACCATGCGCTTCCAAAGAGCAAGGTCGCTTGCTGACCAACACCTGCAGCACCGATAGTATTGGCGATTGTGTTGAGTGAAAGAATGGCCGCCAAAGGGCGCTCGGTATCTTGTTTGTACTCGCGCAGACGTGTCGCATCCTCGTCACCTTCCGACTCTCTCATCTGCAAGTAGGAAAGGGTGGTGGACATCAGGGTCGCCTCTAAAACGGAACATAAAAATGATACCGATATGGCAATAAATAGAAAAATAAAAAGTAGTAACATGTTGTTATAACCGTGAGATAATATGTGCCGCTGTTTGCGCGGCTGAATGATTGCCCAATAACTGGGCAATTTCGTTATATCCTGTCAACATTTGTTGTCGATATCCTGGCTCATTTAAAATATGGTTCAACTCATCCCTAACTTGTTCTACCGTGAAGCGATGCGCAATTTTCTCCTTAAGCAGTTCACGTTGAAGGATAATATTAGGTAGAGTGAAGAAGGGAGAGTCAAAAAGCAACGGACGCAGGTGACCTATCCAACTGCATGTGACATGGTAGACAGGTACTTGTGGGCAACCCAAGAGGGCTGCTTCGAGTGTGGCGGTTCCAGAATTGACGATGGCAGCTTCTGCACGAGCCAGCAAGTCGTAGGTATTATTAAAGACCAACATCTGTTCCGCGTCGTGCCCTAGCAGATCGATATAGAATTTGTGATCGATACCCGGTGCACCTGCAATGACAATCTTTCGTCCATCCGCCTCTTGTTTAGCGGCCTCTAACATCAGTGGTAGGCAATGCACTATTTCGCTCCGTCGTGAGCCAGGTAAGATAGCAATCAAGGGTTCACGCTCAGGTTGCTGATGTTGGCGTTGGTATAATTGGATAGCATCCATCGTTGGATTGCCGACATAGGTACACGTGTAGCCATAGCGTTTATAAAAAGCTGGTTCGAATGGGAAGATACCCAATACGAGTTCGCTTAGGTGTGCTATCTGATGCACTCGCCATTTTTTCCATGCCCATACCTTAGGCGGTATGTAGTAACAGATATGAGTGCAAGGCAGATGCTGATGACAAAACTCGGCGATTCGCAGGTTGAACGAGGGATAGTCAACTAAGATGAGTACATCGGGTTTCTCACGTAGCAGTGCCTCTTTGGCAATGTGTAAGTTTTCTCGTATCGCAGGCATGTTCTTCACGACAGCGATGATCCCCATATAGGCCATATGTCGATAGTCCTGAAAGAGCAGACATCCTTCAGTGCGCATCATATCGCCTCCTAACCCTACAAACTGAGTTGTAGTGTCCATCTGACGTAGTGCGCGTATAAGCGCCGCTGCATGCATATCGCCTGAGGCTTCGCCTGCTATGAGAAAATACTTCATCAGCTATCTGTATTTATCGGTTAGAGGAGAAGAAACGAGTTTTATAAACTATACATTGCTGAGGCAATCATATACGGAAAACAGCCGAGCAGGATGCCTTTGGCCAGTTTCCACATGTCCATGCTATAGAAGAGGAACAATGCTGCCAGGTCTGGGAAAACTGACAACATGAGTAGCTTTTGTACTATGGGGTTGGCTCCCTGTCCGAATAAGCGCATCATGTGCCATAAGTTGTAGTTGTCAAGGTACACAACGCAGAATAGTGCGGGCAATATCAAGCCCAATATTAAACCATACCAATATGTGTCAAAGCGGTCACGCATGTGTGAACTGAGGTGCCTATTGATTGTTACCGGAAATTTGCAGCTGTTTGATTATCAGTCTAACTCATAGTTTATACCTGCGTCTGGAGACGCGAAGTAACGATGCTCAGTCATGTCGATACTGGTAGGAGATACT
Organism: Paludibacteraceae bacterium; assembly: GCA_024399615.1. GTDB lineage: Bacteria > Bacteroidota > Bacteroidia > Bacteroidales > Paludibacteraceae > Colicola. Next base: position 19,407 of record JAKSNQ010000014.1, read on the forward strand.
GAGATATATCCAGCTTTGTTCGCTGCGCGATCGGTAGGAATCTCGTTGACAGCATAGTCCTCCAAATTATCAGATTTGTCGGTGCTGACAAATTGACCTGTAATCATGTAGAATGGTTTACCACTAGGGTCGGTGTATGTCATGTACTCCTTGTCCCAATATCCATGGCAATGACGTGTGAGTCGGCATCCTTTTAATGGCCCCTGGGGCGCATTGATATTCCAACAAACGAACTCGCGTTTAGGCTGCTCTATGATAAACTGAGTAAGGCGTAGAATTTCGGGCTCGAAATGAGAAAAGTCGGCATCCGGATTGTGGTCACATATTGACCAACCGATGCTGAGAATACCGTGTTCACAGCCCTCGAAAACGGCTCCCATTGTACCCGAATACATTACGTTGACACATCCGTTATCGCCATGATTGATGCCAGAACAAATCAAGTCAGGACGCTTGTCAGGGAACAAGATGTGTATACCCAACTTGACGCAATCGGTGGGCGTTCCATTGCTGGTGTACACCGTTAATCCAGGCTCCTCAATGATTTTATTCAAACGTAAAGGTGTCAGTACAGTGATGGCATTGCTTTGTGCCGAACGTGGACCATCTGGCGCAACGACCGTTACGTCACCTAATTTTCGCATTATTTTGACAAGAGTCAGAATACCTTTTGCACCCCAACCATCGTCATTTGTTATGAAAATGTGCATAATAAATTCGATTTGAATTATTCCCTCCTTTTTGACGAACTACTCCGTTCTCACAAGTTGGCCAATCGCTTGATTTCGTCCATGATAGCTTGTGCAAATTTGTCAGCTTGCTCCATGGTGGGTGCTTCGCTATATACGCGGATGATTGGTTCGGTATTGGATTTGCGAAGCAAAACCCATCCTTGAGGGAAGTTAATCTTGACACCATCACGGTCATCAACGTCATACATCTTGTAGATGCCCTTGATGGCCGCCAATATAGTATCTACATCCAATTCAGGAGTCAGGTCGATACGATTCTTAGAAATGAAATAAGGAGGGTAGGTGGCGCGCAACTCGCTGGCTTTGCATCCCTTGTGCGCAAGATGCGACAGGAACAAAGCCACCCCCACTAAGGCATCGCGACCATAGTGAGAGGCAGGGTAGATGACACCACCGTTACCTTCTCCACCTATCACGGCATTGGTTCTCTCCATTTCGGTTGTTACGTTTACTTCTCCTACTTTGGATGATGTGTATTCACAATTGTGTGCTTCAGTCACGTCTTTTAATGCACGAGAAGATGATAGGTTGGATACGGTATGACCAGGTGTGTGTGTCAAGACATAGTCTGCTACTGATACTAGTGTGTATTCCTCGCCGAACATATCGCCATTTTCGCATACCAACGCCAAACGATCAACATCAGGATCAACGACGATACCTAAATCTGCTTTACCTTGTTTGAGCAGGTCAGATATTTCGGTCAAGTGCTGGGGTAGTGGCTCAGGATTGTGTGGGAAATGGCCATTTGGCGTGCAGTTCAGTTCAATAATGTTCTTTACTCCTAAGGCACGTAACATGGTAGGAATAGCTACGCCACCAATAGAGTTTACTGCATCAATTGCTACCGTGAAGTTTGCTTTCTCGATAGCTTCTTTATCCACCAATTGCAGATCCAGCACGTTTTGTACGTGGTATGGCAAGTAGTCTTTCTCTACCATATGTCCCAATGCATCCACTTCTGCAAAAGTGAAGTCTTCTTGCTCTGCAATAGCCAAAACCTCCTTGCCTTCAGCATCCGTGAGGAACATGCCCCTGTCATTTAGCAACTTGAGTGCGTTCCATTGTTTGGGGTTGTGAGATGCAGTAAGGATAATACCTCCTGCTGCTTTTTCGCCAATGACGGCCAATTCAGTGGTAGGAGTGGTAGCTAATCCAATGTTAACTACATCATATCCCATCCCGAGCAGCGTTCCGCTGACTAACAGGTCTACCATTTGACCTGAGATTCGGGCATCACGGCCTACTACGATAGTGTTATTGTTTGGAAGATTACGTTTTCGTTGTGTGGCATAGGCAGCAGTAAAACGAACGATGTCAACAGGGTTGAGGCCATCGCCTACGCGTCCACCGATGGTGCCTCGTATGCCAGAGATTGATTTAACGAGCATGATAATGTTTTGATTTTAAGTTCTCTCAGCAGTTATTTGCTGAGAAAAAGTATGTTAATAACGTTTGATTTGCATTTTCAGGTCATACACATATGGCGTCACGTCGCTGGAATTGAATCCCTTTTTGGACGGACAAATGATGCGTCCTTCTGCTCCTGAATATTTCATATGCTTCAAGGCCAGGTGCCATGCCTCACATGCATTGGATGATGCAACATTATATTGGAACTCAATTGGATAAGGAAGTTCGTTTGTGTTCCAATAAGAAATAGTGTCGGGGTTTTCGGTCAGACTATACTGACGATAACGCACGTTTACGTGATCTTTGGACTGGATTGCCTCTGTTGTCGTATCACCCATTGCCGTTAGGTGGAAATAGCAATAGTCGCCCACTTCGATGTAGTCGGTTTCTCCCCATGCGCTGTATTCAGGTTCGTCGGCTAGAGGCAATACGCGAATGTTGTTGATGCGGATGTAAGTGTCGATGAGTTTCTTTTCCGCCTTAAGTGAATTGGCGTAGTTGGTCACGTTTCTGTTACATGCTGATAGTGCGATAACCACGAAAATCAGTATTACTGGGAATCGATATTTCATAAGCTTTGAATTATTTAGTATGTTCGATAATTTGTATTTTGTTCAGATGTATGATGCAATTGGTGTAAAAGTCCACTTGATTGTTTGCTTCAATCCCATATGCTGTGTAGTAGGGGCAAATTAGTTGTGCTTGCTCGTCTTCATGTAGTACAGGTAGCAGTTTGTCCAGGGCGAATAAAGTCTCGCGTTTGCCGATACGGATTTGTTGTTGTGTATCCTCTATCAATTGGCCATTCAACTTGTAAGTGCAGTAGTGTAACTCTACTATCATGCCCTCTTTGAGTGCCTCAGATAACGATGTATCACCATTGCGAATAATATGGTACCAATAGCCATCTTCTGACAAGACGAACGTTGAGTCACATGTCTGTGCATATTTCGTGCAAGTCAGATCAGCCTCTTCTGCCATCCGCAGATTGACCATAGTGATTGCCAGCCCAAGTGAATCAACAGAAGGTCGATTGGCGGGAGATTGGGGCTTGACACGACGACAGCCACATACTGCAATTATTAACAACGTTAATATGTATAGTTTATGTCTCATGTTTGAATATTCGCTGAATTATGCTCATTTTACCCAATGTGGTTTTGCTTACGATATTCGGTAGGTGTTGCTCCAAATGCCGTTTTAAAACATTTAGAAAAATAACGTGCATCGTTCATACCTACCATGTAAGCCACTTCGGTGATGTTGTATTTCTCGTCAAGTAGTAGTTCTGCCGAACGTTTGATTCGCACATCTCGGATATACTCTACAGGTGATAACCCCGTCAAACCTTTCAGTTTGTTGAAAAAGACCGTTCTGCCCAGTGCCATCTCATGTACGAGGTCTTCTACAGATAGTTCATTGTTGTCCATGTTCTTCTCCATGAACTCCAACAAGTGGGCTAAGAATAATTCATCGGGTGTCATTTCGTTGGGTTTTTCGTTGTTTGGCTTGATGTTCTCTGTCAATGTCATAAAGCTGGCACGATAAGTCTCTTGCAGACGCTCTCGCTGATGAATAATGTTATCGATACGAGCTAACAGATATTCAGGCGAGAAAGGCTTGGTGATGTAATCATCGGCACCATATCGCAGAGCTTGTAAGCGTGATTCAATTGCAGACTTGGCTGTTAACAGTACGATCGGGATGTGAGAGGTCAACTCACTTCCCTTAAGGTGTTGAGTCAGTTCCAATCCGTCCATATTGGGCATCATAAGGTCAGTCAGTACCAAATCAATAGGATGTTGTTGCGATATTTCAATGGCCTCTTGACCATCGTTGGCCAGGTGAACATTATAGTAGTTGGATAGGATGCTTTGCAGGAATATGCGCATATCTTCGTTGTCATCCACTATAAGTAGGTTTTTTAAGTTGGGGTCTGCTACCTCAAAACTCTCCTGTGAAATCTCGTCCTTGCTTTCTTTCATGATGTTTTGATCATCAATAATGAACTCCACATCGTTGGTAAAATGGTCTTTGTCACGATGGAATAGGATGGTAAACTGCGTCCCTTTTCCTATTTCGGAATTGACTTCGATGAAACCATTATGCAGATCAACGAGTTCCTTGACTAAATTTAAACCGATGCCTGTGCCCGGTTTGTCGGAATAGGATTGGATTTCGTTATTAGATGAGAAACGTTCGAAGAGCACTCCTCGTTTGTCTTTAGGTATGCCTACGCCCGTGTCCTCAACTATTACCTTAATATAATCATTCTTTTCGGCTATTCGCAGTGTGATATTCTTTCCTGCAGGCGTAAACTTAAAAGCATTGGAAAGCAGGTTGTAAATGATGGTATCGGTCTTGTCTCGATCGACCCATGCGTGTGCATCGGTGGCTTCGTTAATTAACGAATAGGTGATTTGCTTATCAGTAGCTTCCTTTTGGAAATTGCCGAAAGTAGATTGAGCCAATTGTGCCAAGTCGGTGTATTGCACGCGCAACTTCATCTTTTGATTCTGAATCTTTCTAAAGTCCAGGATTTGATTGATAAGTCGCAACATACGTGAAGCGTTGGAGGAAACAATCTCCAATTGAGTGCGGGTACTTGGACTGATGTCTTCATTGTGCAAGATATTCTCGACGGGCCCCGCAATCAGTGTGAGTGGTGTGCGTAGTTCATGTGAGATATTGGTGAAGAAACGCAACTTTATGTCCGTAACTTTTTGCTCAATCTTCATTTCCTGGCGCAATTGGTTGTTCTGAGCGAATGCGCGATAAAAGACAGCGCTAATTATGAGTAGTAATATCAAATAACCCATCACGGCCCAACCTGACAACCAAGGAGATGTTTTTACATGAATAGTTAATGTTTGTTCGTTATCAGCCCACTCGCCTTGTGCGTTGGTACATCTTACACGGAAAGTGTAAGTGCCTGCGCTTAGATTGGTATAGGTCGCACGCGTGTCGTTCTCCACATAGTTCCAATTGTCATCCACACCATCCATTCGGTAGGCGTATAGCGTGTTGTTGGCGTAAGCGTAATTAAGAACACCATACTCGATGGTGAACACTGATTCGTTATGACGTAACGTGACTTTTGGGGCATAGCAGATATTATCTGGTAGTGGGCCGTCGTCATGCACCATTACTGATTTGTTAAACAACAGAAAATCTGTAAAACGTAAGTCGGGCTGCCCTTTAGACATGAACATTTGGCTGGGATTGAAGGAAAAAACGCCTTTGTTGCAACCAAACAGTATGTTGCCATTTTGGAGGCGCAAACTCTTGGCCTCGCTGAAAATGAGATTTTCGTTGCGTGCCAGATCCTTGAAGTGTTGGAAACTATCTGATTTGGGGTTATAATGGGTGATTCCATCCTCATAACAAAACCATAATCCTCCGTCATTATCTTCCTCCATAGCCAGAACGATGTCAGAGAATAGTCCTGATCGTGTGGTGAAAATCTGTGTGCCGGAGTCATGTAGTACATCTTCAGCCTGCGGATTGGTGATGCGTATCAGGCCTCCACCGAATGTTCCAATCCAGATGACACCATTTGTCGCCTTCAGTACACAACGTACATCTACATAAGGTGTTTGTTGACATTCCAAAGTACGTGTATTGACACGTAGCAAACCGCTGGTTGTAGCGGCCCAAAGTGTTGTGTCATCAATTAACGTGATATTCCTAACTTTTGAGCCGAAATCGTTAGGATAGGATAGCCATTCGTTGTGGGCGTGTATGAACTTACCATCACGCAGTATGTTGATACCTCCACCATAGGTGGCGATGTACAGGGTACTATCCGATCCGTACAATAGGTCGTATATAGCATCATTGAGCAAAGAGAACCGATCTTTGTCCAAATGTTTGAATTGCTGAACCTTTTGATCCCCTTCATACACGAGGATTCCTTCTCCTTTTGTTCCGTACAGAATTTTTCCATCATTACCTTCTAAAATTGCGTACACGCGTTCGTGCACGTGATGGGAAATCTTTTTGTCGTGGTTTATGAAATGTTGAACCATACCAGCCTTGACACTGGCGATCACTTCACCATCGCTCAACTGGGCCATTGCACGCACCTCACCCGAGTGGAAAGAATCTTCTCGTAGGTCGTAGAGGTGATAGAATACGGGTGTCTTGTCTACACGATCCAATCCTAAATCATAGGTTGATAACCAAAGACTTCCATCTCTATCCATCAAGGCGGTGTGAAGCATATTACTGCAACCGGCCAATCCTTCCGAAGTGAGGCAATCTTCTTCGCGATTGTAACTGCAAAAACCTCCTCCAAACGGATTTAACCAAAGCACGCCCTCGCTGTCCTCAAATGCAAAGAAATTTTGCTCCAGCAGGTTGCGATAACGTTCGTCAATCTCGCTGACGTAGTGTTTCAATTGTTGGTTATGCGGCTGATATTGCCATACTCCTAATTGGTGGTTGACAAACCATACATTATGGTGTTGATCAATATATGGCTGTCCTGTGAAGTGGTCGGATGTGATCAGGGATGTGTTTTTGCTATGGAAATGCTGCACTTCATCTGATACGTGGTTATAAATGCAAATGCCATCTCCGTCGCTGGTAATCAGCATCTCATCTCCCTCCAATAGAGTGATGCTGGTTATCGATGAGTGCAAATCTAAATCTATTCGTTGGAAATGATTGGTATGAGGTATATAATGCCATACAACGCCTGCCTCGGTACCCAACCAAAGTGACTCATCATCCACGATACCGCAAGTGAAATAGTTTTCTTGTGACTTGTTACTAGGACGATAAAATTGCTGCTGTGTACCAATCTGCTCCAAACTGCTTGTTGTACCTACCCAAATGTCATTACTGGTGGTAAGTAGAAAGTTTACTTCGCCATGCAGACTATAGGTAGTCTGTTTCACATCATCCCAATAACCCGCTTCTGCGCTCTCCTCAATGCATAACAACGTGTTGTCGCCACCCAGCCACATGATGCCAGGTTGAGACTCTAGCAATAAGTTGCTATTGTAGATACGGTTACCCAAACGTGTGTCGCTAATCGTGGTTGCCAAGATTTGATCGGTATGTTTGTTTAGACGATAGAATCGTCCATCGTACATGCGCATCCAGATGAAACCAAGATGATCCTCATATAGGAAGTCAATTCGACTGGTGGACATGTTCTCGCTGGTAAGCGAAGGCTTGTAGGTGCGGAACTTACGGCCATCGAAGCGATTCAACCCATCCCAGGTGCCTATCCATATGAACCCATCATGGTCTTGCAGCATGGCCATTACCGAATTCTGACTTAATCCATCGGAGGCGGAATAGTGCTGTACAGAATAGTGTTTTGCTTCCTGAGCAGACATACTGCCCAGAAAACAAATACACATGTTTAATATGAATAGTAATCGCTTCATTTTTATTATAAAGGCAACTTGCCTCTATAGTTGTTGTCTATTGGAAAGAATTAGTCTTGAGGCATCATTACGACCTCAAACATATTACCGGCTTCAACAAGTTTACGGAGTGTTTGTTGTACCGTTTCTGCGGTGATGGCATTAACGGCAGCCTCATACTCTGTTACATAGTTGATTCCAGACTTGTAGTAGTTAGCAATGGTTTCAACCCACCAGCCATTCTTCTCCAAGTCTTCGCTGAAGTCTTTGATCATAGACTCTTTTTCTTTCTGCAAGTCATTGGTCAAAGGACCATTCTCAATGATAGTGTTGACTTCTTCGTGGATGATTTCCATGAGTCGTGCCTGTTTGTCCGGATCGGTATCAAATTGCATGAGCAGAGCAGCCTTGGCAACCGGATATGCGCTCAAGTACCCTTGTGTACCTACTCCATAACTACCGCCTTCACGTTCACGGATAGACTCCAAGTAGCGTGTACTAAGGATGCGTCCAATCATCTGCATGTTCAATTCGTTAGCCAAAGTGAAAGGCATGTCGTATGATGTGTATTGTATACGATTGCTGGCCGTCTTGATTTGCATGTCGCGGGTGAAGTAGTTTTTCACTTGTCCTTCCGGCACACGGATATGGTGGTCGATAATTTCCTCACGGCTCTTCTGAGTCTTGAGTCCTCCTAACCAAGTGCAAATGAGTTTTTGGGTTGGCTTATCCTCCGGATCGATGTTTCCAACGAAGATGAAGATGAAGTCAGCTGGGTTGGCAAAGCGTTCTTTGAAAACCGCCAAAGCACGATCAAGACTAACTTGTTTCAGCACTTCGCTATTGTACAGTACGGTACGTTTGCTGTTGTTGGTCTGCATCATTTGAATAGAATCGCTGAAAGCAGACTTAGGATTTACGTCCTTGTTCTTGAGTTGGTTATCCAGCAGACCGATAAGGGTTTCGTATGCTTGTTCATCACGGCGTGGAGATGTGAAACCCAAGTAGATGAGTTGGAGCAGCGTTTCAAAATCCTTCACAGAAGAAGCACCTTCCAAACTTTCTGTATTAGGGTTGATGTAGGTGTTGATGTCCACCGTTTTTCCTGTGAGAGCCTTCTGTAAGTCATTCATCGATAGATTGCCCAATCCCATGAAACTGATGATGCTGGTGGCCAAACCTGCAGATGGAAGATCCTCTTGTTTTACTTGCGTCAGACCTCCTAAAGAATATGCCTGCATTTGGATTTCATCTTTTTTGAACTCGGTAGGCTTGATGACTACGCGAACACCATTCTTGAGTGTCCATTCAGTAGTACCTAGGCTGGCGTTTTTGGTGATTTTCTTGATTTTGCCTGCCTTAGGTGCTTTCTTAACCAATGTGAGGTCTTTGATTTCGGCCTTGGGGGCTTCAATCTCGAGGGTTGGCATCGCAGCCAAACCTGCTAAAATCTCGCCTTCTGTTGGCAGATTAACTTCTGGCTTGGTAGGTGCTTGGATATTGACGATAATATTCTCTTCGCGGATGTAGTTCGTCATGATTTGGTTGAGTGCATCTACATTGATTACAGGAAGCACCTGTTTGATAAGGTTGTTCTCAAACTCAATACCAGGAATGGCATCACCATCAATAAAATTGCCAATATACTCGTTTACGTAGCTGATGTTACGGGTAGCAGAACGTTCGTTGTATGCTTTCTCGTAATTATTGAGCATGTTGGTTTTGGCGCGCTCAAGTTCGTCTTCTGCGAAACCATAACGACGTGCTTTCTCGATTTGCTCCAGCAATAAAGCGTATGCTGCTTTTTCCTGACCCTCTTTGGCTACTGCTGTGGTGTAGAAGGCGTCGATAGCAGGATAGAGGTTGAAATAGCTCATCCAACCACCGGTGATAGGTGCTTCGGGTTTAATGAGAATCTCATCCATGCGCTCCCCAATCATGCTGCCTATCAATTGATGGCAGATGTTTTGGATATAATCAACGTTAGTTCCCTTGTATTCTTTAGGCAGAGGTTGATGTTTGAATATGACTTTTATTTGTGTTTGCTGTGCTTCTGCATCGGTAACGACAGCTACGATAGGCTCTTTATTGTCAGCAATTTGCGCAATAGGACGCTCTCCACGATTGACGCGTGCAGGAACGTTAGCCCAAAGGGCTTTTATTTTGTTTTCAATCTGATCGACATCAATATCACCAACCACGACGATGGCCTGCAAGTCAGGACCATACCATTTCTTGTAATATGCGCGTAGTGCATCATAAGAAAAGTTGTTGATGACAGCGGTATCACCAATCACGTCTCGTTTTGCGTATTGTGATCCGGGGTACATCAGTCGATTAGACTCTTTCCACATACGGCGTGAAGCGGTGGCACCAGTTCTCCATTCTTCGCGGATGACACCACGTTCGTTATCTATTTCTTCGCCGAGCAGACTGACTGCACAACTCCAATCATGCATTACCAACAATGCAGAGTCAATAATACCTTCACGATAAGTTGGTACTTCAGAGAGTCGGTATACCGTTTGGTCTAACGACGTGTAGGCATTGATATTACCACCAAAGTTGACGCCTACGCTCTCAAAATACTCTATGATGCCTTTGCCTGGGAAATGCTCGGTACCATTGAAGCACATGTGTTCCAGGAAGTGTGCCAGACCGTTTTGGTTGTCTTCCTCAAGAGTTGCGCCGACTGCTTGAGCGATATGAAACTCACAACGCTGCTTAGGCAGTTCGTTATGGCGGATATAATAGGTTAGACCGTTGTCTAATTTACCTACGCGAACCTCAGGATCGGTAGGCATCTTCTCTACCTGTTGTGCACTCGCAAAAATTGCGCAGAGCAGTAGGCATACATTAAGCATTAATTTTTTCATTACCTTTATTTGTGTTAGATTCTTCATTATTCGTTTCTTTATCAGGAACCGCTACCAATTCTTCTGTGTCAGATGATTCGGCCTCGGCCTCTTCGTTGGCTAAGATGATCTCATCACCACGTGATTTCCACGGACGTGGTCCGAGTATTGCTTCCACATCATCTCCTGTGATTACCTCTTTTTCAATGAGCAACTCTGCTATCTGGTGGTGCTGCTCGGCATGTTCTTCCAAAAGTTGCTTGGCACGCGCCATCTGCTCGTTGATCATACGATTCACTTCCGAGTCGATGAGTTGGGCTGTATGTTCAGAGTATGGTTTCCCGAAATAGTTAGCTTGACCGGTGGAGTCGTAGAAGCATAGATTCTTGAGTTTCTCGCTCATTCCGTAATAGGCCACCATTGCATAAGCCTGCTTGTTGGCACGTTCAAGGTCGTTGAGTGCACCGGTTCCTGTTTGATGGAGGAAAGCCTCTTCTGCTGCACGGCCACCCAATAATGAGCACATTTCGTCGAATAAATGCTCGGTATTGGTCATCTGTCGTTCTTCCGGCAGGTACCAGGCTGCACCTAAAGCCATGCCACGTGGCACGATTGTAACTTTTACCAGCGGATTGCCATACTTGAGCAACCAACTTACTGTAGCATGACCTGCCTCATGATATGCAACCGCACGTTTTTCCTCGGCTGTCATAATCTTATTCTTGCGCTCCAAACCACCGATGATGCGGTCCACGGCATTCATAAAGTCTTCTTTGGATACCGTCTTTTTATCGTTACGTGCCGCAATCAAAGCTGCCTCGTTGCAGACATTGGCGATATCAGCACCAGAGAATCCCGGGGTCTGTTTGGCCAGGAAATTGACATCTACATTCGGATCCAGTTTCTTGAGAGGACGTAGATGAACGCCGAAAATCTCAATACGCTCTTTGAGGTCTGGAAGTTCAACATGTATCTGTCGGTCAAAACGTCCGGCACGAAGAAGGGCTGAGTCAAGAATCTCGGCACGGTTGGTAGCTGCGAGGATAATAACACCTGAATTGGTTCCAAAACCATCCATTTCGGTCAACAATTGGTTGAGCGTTGACTCTCGTTCATCGTTTCCTCCGGACATTACGTTCTTACCACGAGCACGACCGATGGCATCAATCTCATCGATGAAGATGATAGAAGGGGCTTTTTCTTTGGCCTGTCGGAAGAGGTCACGTACACGGCTGGCACCTACACCAACAAACATCTCCACGAAATCGGAACCAGACATGGAAAAGAAAGGCACATCAGCTTCGCCGGCAACGGCTTTGGCCAATAGAGTCTTACCTGTTCCTGGAGGGCCTACCAACAAAGCACCCTTTGGAATTTTACCACCCAATTCTGTGTATTTCTCGGGGTTCTTGAGGAAGCTGACAATCTCTTGTATCTCTTCCTTTGCACCTTCCAAACCCGCTACATCCTTAAATGTTACTTTGTCTTTTTTGTCCTTGTCAAACAACTGCGCTTTGGCCTTTCCTACGTTGAAAATACCTCCGGCACCGCTGCCTATACCGCGCATCATCCATACAAAGAACAGCACCATCAGCAGTAATGGTACCACATTCATCAAGATCATGCCCAGATAGTTCTTGTCTTTTACATAGCTGACCTCGATAGCCTTCGCGCCTGCCTCTTGGCGTTGCTGATTGACCTCTTCCATGAATTCGTCCATGCGCTCGATAGACGGAATTTCTATTTCTACGAGGTTGTTCTTCTGCTCCATGGCCAACTTGCCCAATATCTCTTCTTGATATTCGGCGGCTATCTTCAGTTTGGCTATTTTCTTGTCACTCACCTCAACGCTTTCTACCTTGCCTGATTGTACCATCTCTTTCAGGTTTGTGTAGTTGTATTCGTGACTGACTAAGTCTGCTGCTGTTAGCAACTCTTGCCCGTCGCTTAGCAGTAGACCTATGCTCAGTATGGCGATGATAGCCAGATATATCCACATCAGGTTCGGACGTTTGGGCTTATTTCCGCCTTGTCCGTTGTGGTGGGGTGTTTGTTGATCTGTTTTTTTCATTTCGTTTTGTGCGATGTTAGTCGCATTTTAGTTTGGTTTAGTTGTGCGGTTCCACCGCGGTAATGTGAATCACAGAAGGTCGTCAATCTCGGTCAATATGCCGTCTTCCCACAGGTGCTCGATGTCATAAAACGCGCGAGGTTCACGCTGGAAAACGTGTACGATAATCTGTCCGTAGTCCATCGCTACCCACTCTGCATTCTCCAGGCCATCTACGGCAAATGGCTTTACGCGAAGTTCCTTGCGAACGAAATCCTCAATTTCGTCTGCAATAGCGCATACCTGAGTTGAACTGTTACCCTCTGCTATTACGAAATAGGAGCAAGGAGCCTCTGGCAGGCGGGTCAAGTCAACCGTCACGATCTTGTGACCCTTGCGGTTTTGAATACCTTCTACAATTTTTTCTACAATCTGTTTGTTACTTACTTCGTTATTCATATTATTCCATATTTAAACATTCTGACATATATTCTTTGACACGAGCATGGTGTGTCACCCATATGATGGTTTTATCTTTCACCTCGCGTCGCAGGTTCTCTAAGATACGTTGCTCCGTAGCCTCATCTACCGACGAACATGCTTCGTCCATTAGCAGTATGGCGCCTTTTTGCAGAAGTGCACGGGCGATGGCGATACGTTGCGCTTGACCTTCGCTTAGTCCGCTACCTTGTTCGCTACAGCGCAGATCCAAGCCTTCCTCGCGTTCGAAAACAAAATCAGCTGCAGCAAGTCTGAGTGCGTTTCGCATTTGTTCGTCAGTTGCTTCTATGTCGCCCAGCAGCAGGTTGTCGCGGATGGTGCCGCTCATCAAACTATTGCCTTGTGGAACGTATCGGAGGTTGCATCGTAGTGGAGCCGACATCTCCTTCTCTTTCGTTCCGTTGTACAATATCACGTTCCCTTCTTCGGGCCTGAGAAGGCCCAGCAGGATGCGCATGAGCGTTGATTTGCCGGAACCCGTTTTGCCTACTATGGCTGTGCTCACTCCGGGACGAAAATCGTAATTGAGTTGCTTGATGGTCGCATCTGCATTACCCTCATAGGTGAATGTCACATCTTTCACGCGAATACCTAATGGCCCCTCCATCATCTCGGGAGCACCTTGTTCTTCTGCCTTTAGGTCGTCCATCTCTCTGAGTCGATCCACGGCTGTGAGTGAAGTAATCAATTTTGGCAGATAACCACTCATGTCCATGATGGGGTGCTGTACTTGATTGACCAATTGCAGACAGGCGGTCATCATACCGTATGTAACTGTGCCGTGCATGATTCCCAGTACGCTCCATGCAAAAGTGGTTATGTATCCGCCCATGAATCCCAAATGAATAAACACATGAGACCAGTTGGAATAGGTTACTCTTCGCATGTTGGTATCAAACAACGTCTGCTGTTTCTCATTCATCTGTTGCACACTCTCCTCCTCGCGACCCATCGACAAGATGAGCATGCGTTTGAGCAGACTCTCCTGCATATGTTTTTGCAATTCGGAATCCTGTTGGCGGATTTCTTCACTTAGGCGTCGCAGGATTTTGAAATACACTTTGCTCACGATTAGGGCAACGGGCATAATGATGAGCAGTACCCACAGCAGGTTGCGTTGCATGCTGAATAAGATGAACGAGGCGGCTATCAGTTGGACGAATGACAAAAAGAGTAGGGGAATCTGTTCTGTTACTGTGCTGCTTACCGTACGAATATCTTCTTTCAGTCGGTTGACCGTGTCTGCCGAATGGAGCAACTCTTTGCCATGCCATTGGGAGCGGATTACTCTTTCAAACAACTCACTTCGGAGCCTGTTTGCTACCATAAAGCGGCTTTTTTCGCGTACTCGCGTGTTCCAAACCGACAAGCCGACTTGCAGTAGGATAATCGTCAACATCAGTCCCAAGTGCCACCATATATTGCCTTCTTGTACACCTGTGGCTACGTCCACTACTGCTTTGCATATCCACACGAAACTGAGTGATATGGCTATGCGCAACATGCCTATCAGGCAGTTGCATAGTATGTGTAGTTTCAGGCCATCCAAATGGCGCCATACCCATACCACATCCGTTTTCCACTCGCGTGTTTGCATGTTTTAATGTTTTTTCAAAATTCTCCGTTTTAGCGCTCCGGGGACACACTTGGCAAACAGCCAACTGGCCCTTATCGGGAAAAAGATATATTGCAGCAGGCCATAGATGCGCATCTTTGTGCTCGCCATGTCCAGCGTCTTCCCGTCTCGTTCCACCGCCGTCAACACACCTAAAATCTGGTCCTCGCGTACTCCGTACTCGGGGCGCCATTGGTTGTCGCCGCACATCACGTAGTCTTGCTTCCTTACTCGCATGACACGATGCATAATATACTGCCCGTTGTCGCGCTTGAATAAGGGGATGTCCAACCAATGCAGACGCTCATTTGCTTCTTTTTTGCGAATGATCAGCAGGTCACGTCTCTGCCTGAGTAAAGGCATCATGCTGGTCCCTACGTTGGTATAGACCAGTACTCCATTGTTGTTCAGTATGTCTTCAAAACTACTTACTTCTGCCATTATCGTATTATATATCAAATCCCATGCCGTTTGCGCTCACGACTGCCGCTTCGTCATCCATATTGCAGCCAAGAATGTAAAAACTGACATTTTGTCCTATTAAATCTATCAGTTCCAACGTCTTGAGCATCATCATTGGGTCGTCTGGTCGATAGATTTGGTTGAGCAGAGTCTGAACAGCCTCACGAGGGGGAATTTGTCGAATCGTGTTCTCGTTGGCTCGGGTCAGGATACAAATGGCTTTTAGTCGTGCTCGCATATTGGTGCTCAGGTGATGTTTGCCGTCCCACGGGGTGCCATACGCCCATACGCCTGATTCTCCAACTTGTAGCAGGGGTTTGTCGTCGTTTACTATGATAGCTCGTTGTCCGAACAACTTGCGCCACAATCGTACATGGGTAGATTTGCCTGTCCCGCTTTTGGCAGTAAAGATAACCGCTTCGTACTCATTCTGTTGAGTGTTCTCGGATGTCTCTGTCGCTTCGCTCGTGGGACGAATGGCGAGGCATGAGCCATGCATCAGCAGCCGACCGCGATTCACGGCAGCTGTGGCAATCTGACGATATACTGCTAATGTCTCCAGATACGAGTCGTCAAAAGTATATGGTGGCAGACCTTCTTCTTTGCGGGTCTCTTCTGATTCTTTTCGTTCGCGTTCGATGTCCTTCTCGCACGTGCGTACAAAAAAATCAGGCTGAATCTCCGCTTGACTCTCCCCTTCTTGCCCACACGTCTTGGAGGAAAGTTCCACAATGTAATCTGCGCACATTGTGTGTACTTCCTCGTACAGGCTCTCCACCTGTACCACCATATCTGCCAATCGGTATATTCCTGTCATTCGACTTGGGTGTTGGTCCTGTTTAGTCAATAATGAGTCCTTCTGCTCGCAACTTCTCCACCAATGCCTTTACCTCCGAGCGCAATTGCTCCTCGCTTACCTCATATTCTGTCAGCATCTTCTTGACAATGGCATCTTCGTCCATGCCTTGTTGAAGGCAGGTGAAAATGTCCTTACCGGTCTCGTTCATGCTGATGACGTTGGGGTAGTATTTGGCGCCTTCGCCTATTGCCAAAGCGGCAATACTGCCGCAGACATCACGTACTGCAAATTCGTATTTTAGTTTCATTTGTGTAAACTTTTAGTCAATTTAGCGTGCAAAGGTACTAAATTTTATTCACATACACAAGTGCACGCGCGAAAAAGTGCATTTTTTCTGCTCTTTTTTGCTGTCTTGGGGCTGATTATTTGCTTATGTCGCAAATTCTTCGTACCTTTGCACTCCAAAAACAACACACTATGTTTATAATTGGTATTGCGGGTGGAACCGGCTCGGGAAAAACAACCGTGGTTCGCAAATTAACGGAACGCCTTTCGAAGGGCGAAGTTGTGGTCATCCCTCAGGATTCTTATTACAAAGACTCTTCTCACGTACCGGTTGAGGAGCGACAAAACATCAACTTTGATCATCCTAATGCGTTTGATTGGGGGTTGCTGGAGAGCCAGATTCGCCAACTCAAGCAGGGCTTGCCTATCGAGCAACCTATCTATAGTTATTTGACGTGTACTCGCCAACGTGAGACCGTACATATCGAGCCGAAAGAGGTGATTATTGTGGAGGGAATTTTGGCCTTGTGCGATCCTGCACTTCGCGAGCAGATGGACCTGAAAATTTTCGTGGATGCCGATGCTGATGATCGTTTGATTCGTGTCATTAAACGTGATATTGTGGAGCGTGGCCGAACGACCGAAGCCGTGCTGGAGCGCTACCAACGGGTGCTCAAACCGATGCATGAGCAGTTTATTGAACCATGCAAGCGCTATGCGGATGTCATTGTGCCACAAGGAGGTCATAATAGTCCGGCTATCAATATGCTCGTTAAGTTTATCAAGCAGCAACTTCACGAACATTAATCGTTTCGTTGCGTTTTTGTAATTATTTGATTATCAATTCTATGAAAAGGTTTTGCATCTTTTCTTCCCTTGTGGCAGCATGTCTGTTGACGGCTTGCTCGAAGCAGGCATCTGAGCAGGTTTCGTCTGCTTCGCCTTCTTTCGACGAAGTGTTGAAAACGCGTCGAAGTGTTCGTAATTTTGATGCTTCAAAAACCATCTCTGCGGACGAAGTGCGTCAATTGTTAATTGCTACTCAGGAAGCACCATCTTGGGCCAATCAGCAACCATCCAAATACTATGTGGCTCTTTCGCAGGAAAAGGTGGATGCCGTTCGTGATTTGATTGGTATGAATAAAGAGCGCACTATGGGCGCAACAGTCTTCCTTGTTTCTACTTTTGAAACCGGCAAGTCGGGGTTCTTCCGTGGCGAAGCTACCAACGAGATTGGGGAAGGATGGGGTGCCTATGACAACGGTTTGAGCAACGCCTACCTCGTACTGCAAGCCAGAGCGATGGGATTTGATACGCTCATTATGGGCATGCGTGATAGCAATGGTTTGCGCAGTCTGTTTGCTATTCCTGAGACCGAAACGGTCATGGCGGTTATCGCACTTGGTTATCGTGCCGATGAACCCAATCAGCCGGTTCATCGCGAACTGGACGAGATCGCTTCTTTCTACTAAAATTGTTGATACCGATTATTTCTTCTTGAGAAATTTTATGGCGTTATTATGAGGGTGTGTCATGATTGGATGACGCACTCTCTTGTTTTGTAATATTGATGGTTTTTGGAATGTTCTGTTTTTAAGATTTGGGATGTGCCTCTTGCTTGCATACAACGTGATATGGCTCTCGTGGGTCGGCCGACAGTCGGCCGACAGTCGGCAGTGGGTCATCCGGCACGAAAATAATTGCCGATTTTTAAGGAGAGGAGATGTTCTCTGTGATTTTTTCGTGAATAGATATAACTGGATTAGATTTGAATAGTGACTATTATTTTGATGCATAAATACTCATTTATGTAGCAAAATGCGAGAAAATTGGAGATATTTGTAATAAAATGTAATTTTTACATGCTAAAATTTGCATATGTGATAGATATTTGCTACTTTTGCATCCGAAAAGTCACAAATAGTCTCATTTGACATAAATCATGCTTGTTATTTCCCGATAAATAATCTCGTTAAAATTTATT
>JAKSNQ010000015.1 GCA_024399615.1 Paludibacteraceae bacterium
AACCCGTACGTCAGTTTAGCAAACTGGTGGTTTCAGCCACTCACCCATCTCACCTTCACGAGAACGGCCGCTTGCGAAGCCCTATCAAATGATAGCTCGGAAGTCGTTGGTGATTAACCAAACTTGACTGCTTTTCTCAAAAGCGACTGCAAAGGTACTACATTTTTTTGACATTACCAAATTTTTTCGTACAAAAGTGCGTTTTTCTTATAAAAAAGCAGCCAAGAGTGGCATCATTGGTCCATTAATCCGGGAATTCCATGAGGTATGCCTTGATAAATTCATCGATATCTCCATCCATCACAGCCCCCACGTTGGATGTTTGGTAGTTGGTTCGATGGTCTTTTACTCGTCGATCATCGAAAACGTATGAGCGTATCTGCGAACCCCATTCGATTTTCTTCTTTCCCGCTTCTACTTTTGCCTGTGCCTGACGCCGCTTCTCCAATTCAAGCTCGTATAATTGTGAGCGTAAGTGACGCAATGCATTTTCTCGGTTTTTCGGTTGGTCACGTGTCTCTGTATTTTCAATTACGATTTCATCTGCCAAACCCGTAAGTGGATTGGTAAATTTGTAGTGGAGACGTACGCCGGACTCTACTTTATTGACGTTCTGTCCACCTGCACCGGAAGAGCGGAATGTGTCCCAACTGAGATTAGCCGGATTGACTTCGATTTCGATGGTGTCATCGATGAGAGGTACCACAAATACGCTGGAGAAACTGGTCATACGTTTACCTTGTGCATTGTATGGACTGACGCGAACGAGGCGATGTACACCATTTTCTGACTTAAGATAACCATATGCCATGTCGCCTTCTACCGTAAACGTTACGGTCTTGATTCCAGCCTCATCTCCTTCTTGCAGGTTGGTGATGGTCGTTTTGTAGCCATGTTTCTCGCAATATCGTTGATACATACGCATGAGTTGTTCTGCCCAATCTTGTGCTTCGGTACCTCCGGCACCGGCTACAATCTTTAGTACTGCGGGCATTTGATCCTCCTCATGCGAAAGCATGTTCTTCATCTCGAGTGCTTCCACTTCGACCAGTGCTGTTCCGTAAGCTGCGTCCATATCCTCTTCGGTGCAAATTTCTTCGCGGTAGTATTCCAGCGATAGTTCCAGTTCTTCAACAGCTTTACGCACACCCTCGTAACCCTCAATCCATGATTTTATTTGCTTGACCTTACGCATCTGTGCTTCGGCAGCTTTGGCATCGTCCCAGAATCCGGGGGCTTGGGTATGCAGTTCTTCCTCCTCCAGTTGGATTCGTTTTTCATCTATCGCCAGATAGGCTTTCAGTTTCTCTGCGCGATCTTGTACGTCTTTTAGTTGTTCGATAGTTATCATAATGCTAAATGTGTTATATTTCTTCCTAACAAATCATATAGTTGTCCGCAACGCTCGATGATGACCTGTTGCTTGAGCATGTATTTTCGAGTGTTTGGAACTATTTCGTTTGCCTCTATACTCGTTTGGTGTTCAGGCACTTCACAACCCAAAACATAATAGATGGCGTTCTCGATTAGTTGTAATCCATCTTGAGTGAGATAGGCCGTCGAGTATTCGCTGGTACCCAACATGACCATTGGAGCCTCAGAGCTTCCTGTTATAGCAACGGATGATGCCGTAGGCTGACCGACAGGGGATGCCAGATTGATAAATGTCGGCGCGCTACCATCCCATTGTGAGATTGCTGTCACCGCATTCTCGTTGCAACGCGTGAAGAGGTTTATCTGGTTGTTGGTCAACGTGATATGGCGAAAGAGTGGGTGATTGGTATCCGACACGCTGATACTCAAATCGCTGGTGTTGATGGCTGTTCCCCAACCCCATACGCTGGGCTTGAAAAGCCATGGTTTGAGTACAACCATAGGTTTAGCGTAGTTTTTCAACGCAGGAAAAGCGGCTGCTCCTGACGAGGGTTTAGGACCGATGACGATGGCATCATACTGCGAGAAGTCCTGACCTGCTACAGTCGCATTCACTATGTGAATCTGTATGTCCTCCGATTCGCGCAACCATGTAAGCATCAGGTTATCTTCGCTCGAATTTGGAACTGTGACAAAAGCCACCTGATAGCGTGCAGAGTCAATCGGCTCTTCTTCCGGTTCGGTAGGCGTGTTGCCCGGTTCGGCCGGGTGATACTCACCATCTTGCTCAAAGCACCCCATCTCAGGTGCTGCGTCGCAGTAGGCCAGTCCCACATTTACGCCGGCGTTAATCATACGACTGCCGGACGACAGGTGCAGCAGTGTCCCCGATGGATTCCATAACATCAACGAACCATCTGCAGCACGTGGCGCCAAAATCTGTGTTGTGTCAAGTGACTGAAAATCAGTACCGGAACAGGATATTCCTGCTGTGTTCCATGAGTTATGATTATTTTGCATCACTACCTGTGCTACCTGTGCATCGCCACTGTTTCCCTGATACGATACATTGTTTTGCAGGTAGAGAGTTCCGCCGTTCGTATTGAAGAATCCGAAGTTCTGTCCATTTAGGTAACCGGTGTTGTTGTAGATGCGCATTACACCGTAGTTGTTGTTTTGATCAAATCCCTTCACCGTATTGGCTACGGATAAACAATGGTGCAGCAGTACGTCGTTGTTCGTGTAATTACCGCCTATTTTGAAGCCGTTACCATTGCCGAAATTGTAGAAGTGCTCTAGGTCAAAGGTCATGTATAGTGTGCGACGATTGTTATTTTTCTTATCCACATCGTAACTGATTTCTTTACCCGAAACGAATTGATCAAAAAAGTTCTTGTCGGTTTGATAACGAGCATGATTGCGCATGTCGTAGGTGGCCGGCCCATTGTGATAGCAGACGCAGTTCTCGATTACCATCTCTCCGCCATTGGTGACACGCTGATAAAAATCCCATCCATCGTCCGAGTTGTTCCATGCTCGACAGCCGATATATGTGTTTGGGGCCCCAGTGAACTGCTTGTCGGCAAAACCATCAGCGTTACCACCATAGTCGGCCCCCGTGAAGGTGAGGTCGGTACCATCGGTGTTTCCGTAGTCGAAATTGTCGTGACTATCGCAGTTGAGAATGGTGTTGTTGCCTCCATTTTTCATCTGACAACCTGTATCGGCTGAACCATAGATATCGAGTTGTTCAAATAGGCAATACGATCCCTCGTTGTATAGGTTATTCTTGCCCGAATAGCGTAGCGCAAAGCGATGCAGATGCACATATTGGCAGTTCTTATCCAGCTGCAACCCGCGTGTGCCATAACTGACGTTGCGGAAGTCCAATATGGCATATTCCCCGGGGAATGAACCGATATAGATGCGGCTGTTTGGAGTTCCGGCTTTACCATTGATAGCGGTCTTGGGCAGGTCGTATTGTCCGCCTAATAAATAGAGCGTATCACCCGGTTGACTGATCAAATTGATGCCATCTCTGAGTGAGCATGGCGAGTTATAGGTTAAGCCGTTTCCGTTTCCCGTAGGAGATGCGAAATAGGTCGTTGCGGCCGCGCTTAGTGCTATTAACCACGAAATGAGTATGGATAGTAATTTTTTCATATGTGTGATTTATTGCTTGTTTGCCATAATTTGTACGATGAGGTCATCTGTCTCCTGCATGCCCTGGTGACCTATCTGTGTAAGGTTGTGGATGGTACGATCGATATCTTCCTCCACAATTCCTTCATCGGCTTGCGCATACGAGTGCTGTATGGCCAACGATGCTGATAGCACAGCTGTTGCCACGCCCGACGTCACCTTTAGCGAACAGCCAGGCTTAGCTCCATCGCATATCATGCCCGATATGTTGGCAATCATGTTCTTGATGGCATATGTTAGTTCGTCGTAACCGCCACCCATCAGATAGGTGATACCTACGGCAGAACCGGTCGATGCTACCACGCATCCGCATAGTGCGGAGAGACGCCCCAAAGACTGTTTGATGTATATCTCGGTGAGGTTTGATAAAGTAAGTGCGCGCAGCACTTGTTCCTCGTCACAGTTATGCTCGAGGGCATAGAGGTAGACGGGCACCGAGCAGGATATTCCCTGATTGCCCGATCCAGAATTGGACATGACCGTCACCATTGCACCTGACATACGTGCATCGCACGCACCAGATGTGTAGGCCAATATCTTGGTAAAGAGTGTGTTCCCAAACACAGTATCCATTTTTCCCGAGTGCAGCATTCTACCCAAACCATGTCCATAACTGCCCATGAATGACCGTTCGGCTGCTGCCATGTTCATCTTCGCACCATCCATCAGAAAACGAACCTCATCCGCTTCAATATTCATCGCAAAATCATACACTTCGTTCAGCGACGAGATGGAGTAAAGGTCTTGTTCCATATACTCGGTCTGCGTCTGTTGCTGTCCATATGCTGATTTGGTCTCTGCCGTAGTCGCTTCATCTGTATCTTCCACAAAATGTGTATGTTCGCCTTGGATAGTGGCGCTGGCAGTCATACCTTGAGCTACTACCACGGCATGAATATAAAGGACATCCGGTGCGTTGTTGTCCACATGGATATGGGGTAATATCCGGAGCATATAAGCTTTTGCCTGCTCCACTGCTTCAGCATTTGTGTCGCGCAATAAATCCAATTTCAATTCACTTCGACCTATGACTGCACCCAGCGCGATAGCTATGGGAAGTCCTGTCATTCCTGTGCCCGGTATACCCACTGCAAAAGCATTCTTATAGATGTTGCGGCTTAAGTCTACATGGATGCTGTCGGGTAGCGCATGAGAATCACCGATGGTCTGACGAAGGCGTTCGCAGGCTTTGGCTACACATAGTGATACCGCTACCGGTTCGGTACAACCGGTGGCCGGAATGACTTCGTGATGAAGCAGGTTGAGTAGTTTGTTTTTATTCATATTTGTCTTAGTGCTTATTCAAAATGAAGTGCATGAATAGTCTTGCTCGAGTCCAACATGCTACCCAGCGTCTGGGACCTTTGTAACTCATCTCTCGGAGCATTAGCAGGGCTTTTTGGGCGTCCCGTTGATGTAGTGTTGAGGTGGTGGACTGGGGGTTGATGATATAATTATAACCTGTGTTGGCAAGGATGCGATAAGTGGGTTTCTGCTGCCATAATCGTACCGAGAAAATCACGTCCTCATAGTACATCCCTTCCGTGAAACGCAATCCATTGTCAAACAGATGTCGCCGGTATAGGCGCATGCAGGCCGATGTCTGGTTGTAGAAGTGTGTTGGTTGTTGGGTTTCTTTCACCTTGCCATCGGGTTGAACTCTCCGATATCCTGTTTGAACTACATCAACGCCAACTATGGCATCCATCATTTGTGACAAATAGTCGGCATCTACGTAATCGTCGGCATCGATAAATAGCACATAATCCCCCTGAGCTTGCGATATACCTGCGTTTCGGGCGGCAGCCTGACCACGATTGGTTTGATGTAACGTATGGAATCGGTTGTCGGCCTTAGCATACTCCTCTGCTATCTGCGCACTTCCATCGCTGCTACCGTCATCTATCAATACACCCTCCCATTCCGTATAAGTTTGTGCCTTAACGGAATCCAAACATCGCCTCAAATAGGGGGCTGCATTGTATATGGGTATGATGACTGATATCATTGATAATCAATATATTTATCGTGTTGTTATTTACTGTTGATTCCAAGTATGGAGTAGCGTTGTCCATTGCGCTCGATGAACATTTGTCCGTTCCGTATCACCTTGCTCGTCGTAATCTTGGTCTTATCTGATAGAGCCTCTTGAGTTGTAGGAGTATTGGTTTCATTGAGTCGTGCGACGAAAGCATTGATTTCTTCGTGCGTGAGAGTGCTGCTCGAAACGATATAGTCGGTCATGGCCCCTTGCAGGTCGCCAATGTTATCAGGGGCTTCACCCAACATCTGTGTCAGCGTGTAACGAATGAGACCGCGGTGGCGATACAACTGATAGCGCATGAGCGAAGTGGCTTCATAGTCCTGCGCTATTTCCTCCCACGATGCACCACACAAGGCTGCTATTACAGCCGAAAATGATCCAGTACGATCTGCTCCCAGTGAACAATGTATTTGAAATGGAACGTCGTGACTTGGGTCGCATACGAATCGGATAATTTCTTCCATCCAGTCCCCATAGTGACCATGATCTAAGAACCATAGTGTGTTCTGATAATTAGGGAAATAGTCCAATGATTGACCTACGATTAAGATATGCTCATCGTCGATAATCGTCTGGTAATAATCCGGTATCTGCACCACGAAAGTGGAGTCTCCGCAAGGCAAAACAACACCGTTGGCGTTCGGCTGATAACCACTTAGGCATATCGCAGATGAAATGCCGACACGTTCGGCACATCGAGTCACGTACTGAACACGAGCCGCAGCCGTTTCGTCTCGTGTGATGGGGTAGTATGGATGAAAACTGCGGTACAGGTGTTGCGTGCCCGGTACGCGGCGGAAATTGGCAAAACGCATCTGTGCTTCCTCGTCGCCCTCCAATTGCCAGTCTGCCAGTCCTGCATACTCCCATCGGCGTTCAATACGTTGTCCCAGTTCGTTGATATCGTCGCCTGGACGCATCAGCATCAGGCCACCATCGGTTAGGTTCAGACGTGAATCGACTAACGAATCGATGGGGAACGGGTCGATGGTGGGTGGGTCTGAATAGAAAACGCGGAAATAGACATTGGGTTGACCATCATCAGATGGACGCTCCAACTTCAAAAAAGAGAGAGTCGTGTAGAAGCAACTATCTGACGAGTAATAGGACATCCGATAATCCTCTACGGGCGCCATCCATGCTGTTATTGAACCATAGGCATATACGCGACGAATGAGCGAGTCACGGATTAAATCAAACCGGTCTGGACTGAAAATCAGTGTGATAGTGCTGTCTTCTCGGTTCATGCGCTGGCATCGCGCTTTCTCCTCCGGTGTGAAGTATTCGGCCGTGGTTGTTATTCCTTCTACAGGATAAGTCAAAGGTGTGTAGTGGTATACGCTATCCAGAAAAGCAATTCGTTTGACCAGCCAATTGTGGATGTATGCTCGTTCAGAAGGAATGTCCAGAGCAACGTCCACACCGTCCCATATCTCTTGTTCCACACGATCCATGCCCGTGGTCTCAAACAGGTTGAAATAGTTGCCTACGATACTATCCAGATGCTGTACGGTAAAAATATGTTGGCGCAGGTATGCATAGCGGCTGTTGAGTGAGTCGCAGAAGGCGTTGTTGCGCATAAACTTACTCACCATTCGCTCGCTAAACTCATAGTTGGTTGTTTCCTCTTTGCCGTTATACTGACGGCCCCAAGAGTGATCGAGGTCCCAAAGGGTAATCAGCGCCTTGTTTGACAAGGTATGATCATAGTAGGACCAAAAGAAATTCTTGCCCGTGTTATCACGTGCGGACAACATGTTGACGAATAGCACATAATCGATATACACCGGCATGTCGATGTAGTCGTTGATGGTTGGGAATAGGTTATTGTACGAATTGGTTCGAAAGAACTCCATGAATTGCAATAGTGGTTGCCATGTGATGGAGTCACCCTCATCTAATTCGGGGTAACTGACTTCCAGTCCGCTCCAGCTTATCATTGTATCGGTCGGGAACGGTCGAATATAGTATGTGAAAGGATAGACTGCTTCCCATGTGTCGGACTTGTAGAGCAAGCCTCTGATGCCACCCTTCTTGGCATTGTATTTCTTCAGTTTTAACTGTTTGCGGTCAATTCGCTCAGAGAGATGATAGATACCCATATGGCGGTCGTTGATGTATACGTCCACCATCTGACCATGATACCCATTTACGCAATTAGGCTCCAATTCCTGATACCAGGGCTTACGTGACATTTCCAGCCACAAGTCCATCGCGGCGCGGTTACGCATGCGGGCTTTGTCGCGTGCCATAGCATCCAGCACCCAATAGTTATCTTTGCGCATGCCCAAAATGGTGGTATCCAGTTTGTTGCCCTGCGAATCGATGAGTTTGATTCCCAGCGTCGGTTTTTCGCAATATAGCGATGTGCCGCCACGACGACGTATCTGTATCTGATAATGCATGGTGTCTGGCGTGGCAATCGTCAGTTGGCCGGGGAAAAAGGTTTCATGGCTGAGGGTGTCGTATTCGATACGGAGTATAGGTAATTGGACAGGCTCGGTTTGTGCACATAGCCATGCGAATGACTGTAGAGTCATCAGCATCAAAATCATTAGTATGTGCTTTGTTATTGTTTGCATGTCCTGTGTAAAAAATACGTACGTTAAAAATTGTTAATTGACGATAGGAGAAAGTGCGTTTGATTATAATTGACGCATAATATCTTCTAGTTGGTGAGCTTGCTTTTCTCTGGAAAAGAAGTCCTTGTTCTCCACCTGTTGGTGTGTGAAACCATTCTTTTTCCATTCATTTTGTTTCTCTGCCACAAACCGGAGTATCTCTTCGAAATCACCGGACGCAATACCTGCATGAGTTTGCTCGATGACATCGGCCAATGTACCATTATCTGATGGATAGCAGAGAATAGGTTTCTCGCACCCTAATGCCTCGTAAAACTTGGTCGTCATCATGCCTTTTGCACTAGGATCGGTTAGCACGATCATAATACTGCTTCGACGAATCTCCTCGCCAACTTCGGTGATGGCAATAGGATTTTCGGTGGGGGTGTGTAAGTTCAGTTCTACCCCAGGCATGCTCCTCAGCAATTGAAACAGCGAATCTGGGTGCTGAAATTCATATATTTTACCTATGTATGATACCAAGAAACGCTCGCTGCGTTTCCCCTCGAAATAGAACTGTTCCGGGTCGTAACCATTATAAATGAGGTGGACGTTGTGATGGAACTGTTTTAGAAAATCGACATGCCATGGGCTGACCGTTGTGATGGCGTTTGCCTGACGCAGTACAAC
This sequence comes from Paludibacteraceae bacterium, assembly GCA_024399615.1. Classification (GTDB taxonomy): domain Bacteria; phylum Bacteroidota; class Bacteroidia; order Bacteroidales; family Paludibacteraceae; genus Colicola. Next base: position 8,872 of record JAKSNQ010000015.1, read on the forward strand.
GTTGCGTCGTCGTATGTTGACCGCACGATACCATTTCCTAAATGGTCTGGCCCACCAGTTGCGATGTGACTGATACTGTGCATTGGGAACCTGTTCGTCCAGGTCGCGGATGTCGACAAGTAGAGGCAAATTTTTCTCTTTTGCTACCTCAAGTGCGGCGCGAAGTGGGAAGGTGGAGAAAGTGGTGCAAAAGATCAAATCATACGTTTTCTCTACCGCGTATTGTCTCACTTTCCGAGAGAAGTAGCGATTTTTCCAGTCGGTCAATAGAGACCATGCGGACTTGATTGCCCAATCCCACTTTCCCGAGTAAATGTCTATCTCGGTGATGGGGTAGGCATGGTCGAAAATTATCGGTTGAAATCGCTCTGTGACCACTTCTACATGATGGCCATGCCGCGTCAGGTAGTCGCAGAAATAGCGCACACGAGGTCCGTAAGACGGTTGGCCAAATGGATCAGTTAATACGAGCAGATTCATGATACAGTGATAAATGATGATTGGTTCGTTCTATTATCAGTTGGTACGGGCAGATGATACGAGGTACTGAATCAAGTCTTGATACAGCGAGCGATGGTAGCCTTCGTTCTCGATGACGTTGCTGTTGTGCCACAATAATACCAGTTCTCCGCCATGCTGACGTACTTTATCGACCAATTGTTGACATGTGTAGTAGGCCTCTTCCTCTTCGCTGATGTTCATATAGTTGCTATTGCTCAACGTACAATCCATGATGCTAAGTGGGTGCAACGTCAATTCTGTGAGCTGCATCGTTTGGGGATTGATCCACCGTACAGGACGCGTGGTTCCCAAACGAAAACCGATATGGTCTGCCCAACCTATGGTGTAATCGTCGAGGATGCCGGCATCTGCCATAGCCTGTAGCGCGGAGATACCTGTGATGCGAAGATAATGGTTGCGATGCTGGTGGATTGAAACGTGAGTAGCCTGTTCCAATTGTTGGCGCTCGGCCTTATAACTTAACTCATCGCTGGCATGATAACTGCCGTGCAGACCAATGCTTGCTCCTGTGTCGCGCAAGTGAGTCAATAAAGTTTGACAATCCCGTCCGGATAGTTTGTATTGTGGATAATCCAATCCTTGTCCATGTGTGGCTTTTAGGAAATAGATTACATTTGCGTCTTTGACTTGGCTGTCTTGATTGTGCAGCCAATGGAACGTGTATGCTGAATCTTGTTCCAGATTCGAGAGTGATGCCCATGCTTGCCGCGCTTGTCCACGACGTATCCCACCCAGGAAGCCGCGCAAGTGACGGTAGTGAGCAATCGTGTCCACATCGTGGGTAAGAACGATATTTGAGAATCGGGGTTCAGGCAACGAGGCCTCCACCAATTTGGTACACAAACGGCTGTACTCGTCTAGCACAGGTATCGTACGCAGGTTCTGTCGGCCTAAGGGCGAAGATGCAGATGCTATACGACCATGTTCATCGTGTTGATTGTTGAGGCAGAATTCACCGGCTAATGATATGCAGAAGAGAGTGTTATAGAAGATGTCTTCTCTAATGACCCATGTGCCGCCCATCTTCTCCCCAAATTCGTCGGTGAACTCGCCCTGTTTCTCGGCTTGGGCGGGGCTGCTCAAGTCGGGCTCATGCCAATCGCGACGTTCACCTGTGAGCACATTTCGTCCCGGCACAATGACCAACTTGTAGTTCGACCATTCGCTTTCATTGGCAGTGTAACCTATACGGTCGGCAGCGGCGAGGTTGCCGTACACGAGAAACAACTTGATGTAATCGATTATTTCGTCCATGATTTTTAGAACACCCCTTTAACTCTTCAGTTCCTCTAATTGTTCGCAGAGCAGTTCCCATTCATACATTCGCTGCTCCAATTTATGTTTTAGGCTCTCATATTGAGCAAAATTCTCCTGTGTCTGATGTGCTACATCACCCATCTTTGCCTCCATCTCTGCTATTTGGGCCTCCAGTTTTTCTACGTCAGACTCAGCTTCGTCCACAGCTTTTTGTGCCTTGCGAAGCTCGGCCGCTTTGGCTTTTTGCGCTGCATAATCGAGCGCACCGGCAGATACATTGTTGGACGAACCGTTGTTTTTGTTGTTATCACGTACATTGGGCGAACCACCACGCAGCGCGTTCTCTATAGCTCGATTGTTGTCCATTGTACCTTCAACTTCGGCTTTTTTCTTTCGTAACCAATCATAGATGCCACCGAGGTGCTCCCGAACTTGACCGCCACCAAATTCATACACTTTGTCCACCAAACCATTCAAGAAATCGCGGTCGTGGCTAACACAGATGACGGTTCCGTCAAAATCAATTAGTGCCTCTTTGAGCACATCTTTTGAGCGCATGTCCAAATGATTGGTTGGCTCATCAAGGATGAGTAGGTTGACGGGTTCCAACAGCAGTCTGATCATGGCCAATCGGCTACGTTCACCACCACTTAGTACCTTGACTTTTTTCTCGCTGGCTTCACCACCGAACATAAATGCCCCCAATATATCCTTGATGCGTGTACGAATGTCCCCCACTGCTATGCGGTCAATGGTATCAAACACGCTCACTTCGCCATCCAGTAAGCTCGCTTGGTTTTGCGCAAAGTAACCGATTTTGACATTATGTCCTATTTTGAGCGTTCCTGTTGCATCCGTAATCTCGCTCATTATACACTTGACCAACGTTGATTTACCTTCGCCGTTTTTGCCCACAAATGCCACTTTCTCGCCGCGTTTGATTGTGAAGGTTACGTGGTCAAACACCGTGTGCTGACCATAGTCTTTGCGAAGATCCTCAATGATGACAGGATAATCACCGCTGCGAAGCGCTGGGGCAAATTTCAATCTCAAGCGCGAGTTATCCTCTATGTCTACCTCTAACCGTTCCAGTTTGTTCAACTGCTTGATTCGACTTTGCACTTGCACAGACTTGGTCGCTTTGTATCGGAAACGCTCGATGAAATCCTCGGTTTCCTGAATCATCTTCTGCTGATTTTCGTAGGCACGAACTTGTTGCTCATGGCGCTCACGTCTGAGTTCGACAAACTGTGAATACGATACGTTGTAGTCATATATGCGTCCGAGGCTGATTTCTATGGTTCGATTGGTCACATTGTCAATAAAAGCGCGGTCGTGACTAACCAGTAGCACGGCACTACCTGACTGTAGCAACCATTGTTCCAACCATTGTATTGATTCGATGTCCAAGTGGTTGGTTGGCTCATCGAGAAGTAGCACATCGGGTTTACGAAGCAAGAGCTTTGCCAGTTCTACTCGCATGCGCCAACCGCCCGAAAACTCGGAACATTGGCGTTGAAAATCGCTACGCAGGAAACCTAAACCCAACAGCACTTTTTCCATTTGTCCCATCGACTTGGCATCCTCTTTGTCTCGTACTTTCTCTACTTCCTCTATCAGTGTCGTACCATCGGTATGAATCATGTGTTGAGGAAGGTAACCGATGGTCATCTCCTTATCTTTGCTGATATGGCCGCTGGTGGGTTCTTCCTCACCGGCTATCATGCGTAAGAGTGTCGTTTTGCCGGCGCCATTTTTACCCACCAAAGCGATGCGATCACGCTTGTTAATCAGAAACGTGATACCATTGAGAATAGGTTTGGCCGAATATTCTTTGGTTATGTTCTCTATCGAAATCATGTGTTGTTTATCTCTTAAGCCTTTATAATTTGCAACTCTCCTCTTAGTGCTTTGCCCGTGTAACTTTGCGCACACTTGACCAGCATTTCCGGTGTGCCTTCGAAGACGATGCGACCGCCCTCGTCACCTCCTTCCGGACCGAGATCTATCACGTGGTCGGCCGCCTGAATGACGGCTAAGTTATGTTCGATGATGATGACCGTATGGTTCTTGTCAACCAGAGCATTCAGCGCCTTTAGAAGGATTGCAATATCGTGATAATGCAAGCCTGTTGTGGGTTCGTCGAAGACAAAGATGGTTGGCGAATTGCCTTCCTGAGCCAGAAATGATGCCAGTTTGACACGTTGACTTTCGCCGCCGGACAGGGTAGAGGAGGATTGACCCAGTTTGACGTAGCCTATACCGACGTCCTGCAATGGTTTCAAGCGCTTGACAATCTTTTTACATAGGTTTTGTTCCTCCTTGCTCAATGTGCTCAATACGGTACTTTCCTCAAAGAACTCGATGGCCTGATTGATGGTCATTTCCAATATGTCAAAGATATTTTTCTCTCGGAAACAGACCTCCAGCACATCTTTGTTGAAACGTTGACCATGACAGTGTTCACACTCTAAAACGAGGTCGGCCATGAACTGCATCTCTATTGTAATCGTACCCTCACCTTGACATTCTTCACAACGCCCACCGGGGGTGTTGAATGAAAAGTGTGCGGGCGTGTAACCCATCTGTTTGCTTAATTGCTGTTCAGCATATAGTTTTCGAATCTCGTCGTATGCCTTCAGGTAGGTGACTGGATTGCTGCGGCTGGAGCGGGACAATGGATTTTGATCCACAAATTCAATATCTGACATCATGTTGAGTGCGCCCCGGAGACTGCCGAAATCTCCCGTGTGTTCAGCCGTGCCACCATAGAATTTCTTCAGGGCGGGGTAGAGCACTTTTGTTACTAACGAAGACTTGCCGCTACCACTCACGCCTGTCACTACTGTCATCACGTTTAGTGGGAAACGTACATTCAGGTTCTTCAGATTGTTTTCACATGCTCCGACTACTTCTATGTAGTTGTTCCACGGACGACGATAACTGGGCACAGCTATGCGTTCTATGCCCATTAAGTAATCGCGTGTGTAACTATGGCGACTATGGGTGTTTTCTGTTTTTGTGTCCTCTCCCGGCTGTCCACACCATACTACTTCGCCACCATGTCTGCCCGCTTCGGGGCCGATGTCAATGATGTAATCTGCGGCGCGCATGATATCTTCGTCATGCTCCACCACGACCACTGTGTTACCCAAGTCGCGCAACTGTTGTAGAACGTGTATCAGTTGAGCGGTATCTCGTGGGTGAAGGCCGATACTCGGCTCATCCAGTACGTATAGTGAACCAACTAGACTACTGCCCAATGACTTGGCTAGGTTGATGCGTTGGCTTTCTCCGCCCGATAGACTGCCGGCCAAGCGGTTCAGAGTTAGGTAACTCAAACCTACTTCGTGCAGGAAACGCAACCGCGAACTGATTTCTATCAACAGCTGTTTTGAGGCTTCGCGGTCGTAGTCGTTCATGCGTTCTGGTAATGTTTCAAACCATGGTCTCAGTTCGCTTACCGGCATGCGCATCAGTTCGGGAATGGACTTCCCTCCTACCTGCACATAGTTCGCCTCTTTCTTCAGACGATATCCTCCACAATCGGGACAAATGGTCTTGCCCCTGTAGCGGGCCAGCATAACACGATACTGCATCTTGTTGTACTGCTGACTTTCCAGCATTTTGAAGAAATCGTTCAGCCCGTGGAAGTATTCATTACCGGTCCATATCAGTTGTTTCTGTTCCGGAGTCAGTTCGTAAAATGGAGTATGAATAGGGAAATCGAATGAACTTGCATGATAAACCAATGCATCTTTCCACTGGCTCATTTTCTCTCCTTTCCAGCAGGCAATTGCCTCCTGATAGATGCTGCGTGTCTTGTCAGGAACGACCAGGTCGGGGTCTATGCCTATCACGTTACCAAATCCACCGCATGTCGGGCAGGCGCCCAAAGGACTATTGAAGTCAAACAAATGCTCGGTGGGTTCAATAAATTGAATGCCATCCATCTCGAAATGCTCAGAGAATGATTGAACACGAGTTTCTGCTCCCATGACAATCAGTTTGCACTCTCCCTTACCCTCGTAAAAAGCGGTCTGGACAGAGTCTGCAAAGCGGTTGGCTGTTGCGGTCTCACCATCAGCTACCACACGGTCAATCAGCAAGTATAAATGTTCTGCTGATGTCTGCTCCCCAATCTCATCTATACGAATCATTCGTATTTCGCTCGTGCTCTTCTCATCATATGCTACCACACGACTGAAACCTTGTCCGCTCCATAACTCCAACTGCTGTTTCAGACTCACACCTTCTGATAGGTAGATAGGCGATACCAGCATCACTTTGGTTCCTTTTGGCAGGCTCACTAGGGCAGACACTACGTCTTTCACGTACTGTCGCTTGACCTCGCGACCGCTCACGGGAGAAATCGTGTGTCCCACGCGCGCGTACAACAATTTTAAGTAGTCTGATATCTCTGTTGTTGTACCCACAGTCGATCGAGGATTACGGTTGCTAACTTTTTGCTGAATAGCTATAGCGGGGGGAATACCGTCGATAAAATCTACCTCCGGTTTTTGCATCCTGCCCAGAAATTGACGAGCATACGAACTCAAACTTTCCACATATCTGCGCTGGCCTTCTGCGTACAATGTGTCAAACGCAAGCGAAGACTTGCCGCTACCCGACAAGCCTGTCACTACCACCAGTTTATTGCGCGGTATCTCTACCGAAACATCCTTCAAATTGTGGGTCTTTGCTCCACGTATATGTATACTATCTGTCTCCAAATTTTCTTCGTTTTGGGTATTTTTATTTGCCCAGATACTCATCTTGCAACTGTTTGACATATGCGCGGTTAGTCTCGTCATGCATATTCATCATTTCTTTCGATAACTTAGGTATGCGCAGATGCATGCCGGGCTGGACACTTTCGGGGTTCTTCAGTACGTCTCTGTTGGCTTCGTATATGTATACCCACAAGTCCTTTTCGCCATAGTATTTCTTGGCTATCCACGTCAGTCGACTACCTGCTACTACGGTCTCAATTCCCAGAAATTCAGTAAATTCGCGTTTCTTTTGGAATTCTTTTATCTTGGTCTTTTCGATCTTCAGTGTTGGCGATTTTGTCTGATTGGTGGATGGTGAATTGGTTGTTTGCCCATTTCCATCCGACTTTTTACGCTTTTTGGCATCACCGATGTTCACTACCTGAACGGTTTCTGATTTCTCTTCTTTCGATGCTTTGTTGGGCTCGATATTGGCTTCGATTTCTTTCTCAGCTGCCACTTTCTTTACGGCCTCGATAATGTCGTTCTCATCTTTGAGCAGACTATCCAACTCATCAATAACGGCATCCTCTTCTTCCATTGCCTCGTCTAATGGCTCCACGCCAAACACCATCGGAGCTTCATCTTTATTTTCCAGTTTTTTGTTCAGTTCGTCGGCATATTGTTCCACTTTATATTGCAAGTAAAAGTAGCCGCCGGCCAGCGCACCAATAAAGAGTAGAATTGTTATCAATGCCACCAACCAGGGACGATATGCTCTTGAGTGTTGTTTTTCCCTTTTTTTATTGACATCTTCTTCTTTGTCTTTTCCCTCTTGATGCTTTCCTTCTTGAGTTTCAGCCGTTTCTGCTATGCCCTCAGCATTCTGCTCTTCTACGGTGCTTTCCACTACGCCCTCAGCAGGTTGCTCCTCCACCACGGTCTCATCTACGCCCTCAGCAGGTTGCTCCTTATATTCTTCCTCCTTAAGGGGCTCGACGGAATTGGTCCCGTTTAGTTCTTGTAGCAGGTCTTTGATTTCCTCGGCCTGCTCTTCCATCTTTTGCAATGGGTCGATTGGGGCACGCTTCTGCTGTGGCAAAGCTTTGCCAGCAGCATCCAGCTCTACGGGCACAAGGTTGGCGTATGGTTCGTTCACACGCTCTTTCAGGCTCTGCTCGGGCGTGAAGCACAACTTTTGATAACCTTCTATTACGATGGGCTCGCCGGTCGATACGTTTACGCTCTTGCGTGGTTCCACCCATTGCAACTTAAACGAACCTAAACCATATATTCGTACCGATTTATCGGTTCGTAAACCGTCGATGATGGCTGGAAACAAGGCTGACAGAAACTGTCCTACTACAGCTTCGTCCACGTTTGCTTGATCAGCTATCAACCTGCGCAAATCTACGATTGTCAGTCTCTCTTCAGCCATTATTTCTGTTCCTCCTTATCCTCATTTGAGCGTTTGAGTTCTTCCTTCAAGCCTGCATTCGGCTTAAAATACACCTGAAGTTTAGGCGGAGTCAGCGTTCTGATACCCGTCTTGGGGTGAACCGTCAAACGCTCATTTTTCTGTTTCACTTCCAGTGTGCCGAAGTTTTGCATCAGGACGCTCTTTCCATCCAAAAGCGCCTGAACCAGCACATCGCTGGTGGTGTTCAGTAACGCTTCGGTTTGCATCTTTGTCATTCCTGTCCGTGATGCTACTTGTGATATTAGTTCTTTCGTTGTCATATTTTGCCAAAGCTCATATATTTCTTTAACGGGATGGTCTAATAATTGCTTTTTGTTTGATCAAATTTTCTCCGTTTGTCCATATAGATCGAAGTTCTCGCTTCCTGTTATCAGTACATCGTAAAATGCGCCTATCTTCAGCGATTGATCTTTCGTTATCAGCACTTCGCAATCAACTTCCGGCGAATCCCATTCCGTGCGACCTACATAGTAGTCGGCTTCTTCTCGGTCAATCACCACTTTTAGTCGCTGACCGATGCGTGCTTCGCTTATCTCTGCTGCTATTTGTTCCTGCAGCGCCATCAGCTCATCTACGCGACGCTGTTTGGTGTCTTCATCAATGTCGTCTTCATAGTGATCATAGGCATACGTGCCATCCTCATTCGAGAATGCAAATGCCCCCATCCGCTCAAACCGCATTCGCTTCACAAATGCTTTCAACTGCTCAAAATCCTCTTCCGTCTCGCCGGGATGGCCTACCATCATTGTGGTGCGGATGCAGATACCTGGCACCTCTTTGCGTATTTTGTCGATGAGCGCGGTTTGTTCGGCTTCGGTGATATGGCGACGCATCATGTGTAACATATGATCGGTGCTGTGCTGCAGAGCGATGTCCATGTATTTACATACATTCTTTTTCTCGCGCATTACGCGTAGCAAATCCTCGGGAAAATCGGTGGGGTAGGCGTAGTGTAAGCGAATCCATTCCACGCCTTCTATCTCGCTTATTCGTTCCACCAGTTCGGCCAGTTTATGCTCCTTGTACAAGTCTGTGCCATAGGCACTCAGGTCTTGGGCGATGACATTCAGTTCGTGTACACCCTGACTGACCAACCACCGCACTTCGTCCACTATCTCGTCCATTGGACGCGATGTATGCCGGCCTGTGATTAGAGGAATAGCGCAGTAACTGCAGAAACGGTTGCAGCCTTCCGAGATCTTCAGGTAAGCATAGTGTGTAGGCGTGGTGAGCAGACGTTGATGGGTGCAGTCGCTTTGCACAGCGTGACCTAAATCGGCCACCAACTCCATGTACGAGAACTTGCCGTAGTACTTATCCACTTCCGGCAACTCCTCCTCCAACTCGGCCATGTATCGCTCGCTGAGACAACCCATCACGTACAATCTCTTCAACTGTCTTTTCTTTTTACGCTCGGCAAATTGCAGGATGGTGTTGATGCTCTCCTCCTTGGCGTCGCCTATGAAACCGCAGGTGTTGATGATGGCTATTTCGCCCTGTGGATGTTCACTGTCATGTACACAATGGTAACCTGCCAACTCCAACTGTTTCATCAGTCTCTCGGCATCTACCAGGTTCTTCGAGCAGCCCAACGTTATTATGTCTATTTCATTCTTGTGCATACCTATGCTTACAACTCTACAATCGCAGCCTATGGCTGACAACTATTGATACTTGCTGGGGGAACATCAATTGCCCAATTCGCTTTGGAACTTGATTCGAACCAATCGGATATCGATTTCTGAAACGTCGTCTTCGTCTATCTCTTTCATTGCCACTTTCACGTTGTCGGTAGTCGCTGTACGGAAATAGTCGTATATCTCCTCCATCTTGTCCTCTTCCATGATTTCGTTGATGAAGTAGTTGATATTCAGTTTCGTTCCACTATAGACGATGGCCTCAATTTCTTCCAATAGTTCTTCCATTGACATACCTTTCGACTCGGCCAGATCGTCCAAAGCTACGCGACGGTCTATCGCTTGGATAATGCTGATTTTCTGCTGGCTGTTTTTCGCTACCGTGCGAATACGCATATCTTCCGGACGAATGATTTCATTCTCCTCAACATATGTCTTGATGATATGTAAAAACTCTTCGCCATAGCGTTTTGCCTTGCCCGCACCTACACCGGGGATGTTTTGCAACTCTTCCACCGTGATGGGGTAGGTTGTTGCCATTGCCTCGAGGCTCGGATCTTGGAAGATGACGAATGGTGGCACATTCAGTTTCTTGGACAGTTTCTTGCGGGTATCTTTTAGGATTGAATACAGCACATCGTCTGCTGCGCCGCCGCCCATGCCGCCTTCCATGCTCATTTCGCCATCCTCATCGGTTTTCTCGACGGGGACTTTAAACTCGGTTGGCTTCTTTAGGAATTTCTTGCCGGCTGACGTCACCTTCAGGCTGCCATAGCTCTCCATGTCTTTTTTCAGATAACCTGCTATCAGCGCCTGACGAATGATAGCGAAGAGGAATGCGTCATCCTCCTCCACCGCGCTGCCAAAGCAGTCCATCTCGTTGTGCATGTAGGATGTCACCGCTGCGGTCTCGTTGCCTTTCAGGATGTCAACGATGTGCTCGGCTTTGAATTTCTCTTTCAGTTCTAGAACTGTCTCTATGATCAGACTGAGCAACTCGGTGCCGTCTATCATGTCGTAACTCTTCTTACAGTTGTCGCAGCAACCGCAGTTGTCAGACTCGTATTCCTCGCCGAAATAGTGGAGCAGGAGTTTGCGTCGACAATAGTTGCTCTCGCAGTAACTCTGCATCTCGAACAGCAGGTGGTTGCCTATCTCTTTCTCATTCACCTGTTTGTCCAGCATGAATTTCTTCAGACGCTCCAGGTCTTTGGTCGAGTAGTAACAAATGCATATGCCTTCGCCTCCGTCGCGACCTGCGCGGCCCGTCTCCTGGTAATAACCTTCCAGCGATTTGGGCACGTCATAGTGGATGACAAAGCGCACGTCGGGCTTGTCTATGCCCATTCCGAAGGCGATTGTTGCTACGATCACCTGACATTGTTCCATCAGGAATGCGTCTTGCGTTTCTGTTCGCACCTGACTTTCCATGCCTGCATGGTAAGCCCGGGCAGGGATATTGTTGGCGCATAAGATGGCTGCCAGGTCTTCAACGGTCTTTCTGCTCAGACAGTAGATGATACCACTCTTGCCGTCCATCGATTTGATGAAGCGAATCATGTCCTTATCTACGTCGTCTGTCTTCTGACGTACTTCGTAGTACAGGTTCGGACGGTTGAACGAGGACTTGAACACTTTTGCCTTCATCATGCCCAGGTTCTTCTGGATGTCCTGCTGAACTTTAGGTGTTGCGGTAGCGGTCAGCGCGATAATTGGAGCCTTGCCAATGTTCTCCACCGTCGGTTGAATCCTGCGATACTCGGGACGGAAATCATGACCCCATTCCGAGATACAATGAGCCTCGTCAACCGCGTAAAACGATATTTTAACTTGACGAAGAAACTCGATGTTCTCCTCTTTTTGCAGGCTCTCTGGTGCTACGTACAGCAACTTGGTTTTGCCTGCCAATATATCTTCTTTTACAGCTTGAATCTCGGGGCGGCTCAGCGACGAATTGATGAAGTGTGCGATACCATCCTCTTCTGAATAGTTTCGCATCGCATCCACCTGATTCTTCATCAAGGCAATCAGAGGAGAGATGACAATAGCCGTTCCTTCCATCAGCAACGATGGCAACTGATAGCAGAGGCTTTTTCCGCCACCTGTTGGCATCAGGACAAATGTGTCATTCCCGTCCATCAAATTGCTGATGATTGCTTCCTGATTTCCCTTGAACTTGTCATAACCGAAATTCTTTTTCAGCGCTGCAAGCAATTCTTCGTGTCTATTCATTGTTTATCAATTAGTGTAAATGTTGTTGTGTCGTTTTTCTTTTGTTTATGGCCGTTCGGATGATTGCTCCTCCCTTGCCGTATTGGCCATTCTTCCTTTGACTGCCGCATCTTTAATGCTTGGTTGGCATGCCTTACTTTAGTAATGGCGTAATTTTTTGCAAAGATAGTGAAAATTATTGATATTGCCAAATATTTTTCTTAAAAAAATAAAAATAATTTCTCATGCCATATCTTGTTTTTGTGATATTGTTTTGATTTTTGTTGTAATATTACTATGCTGATTTTGTGATATTGCTCTGATTTACTTTGTGATATTGCTTGTTGTGATTTTGTAATAATGTGCGTTGTTTTTATTTGCTTATTTGTATTTTTGCTGCTGGTTTGTTTTGCTGTGGACTGCTCTGATAGCAATACTATTAGTTTTGAAGCGACTTTGATGCGACAGTCGTAAGACGTTGCTCTGGGCTTTATTTTGTTAATTTGGCTGCTGTTCGGAGTCGTTACACGTGTCGATATTTTTGTCAGCGTGTGATTTTTCTTATATTGATATTCCTGTTATTTTTGTTTTTATGTGCAAAAATGCTAAAAAAAATGTCATATTTGCATTAAAAATTTGGCGGTTTGATAAAAAAATACTAACTTTGCACGATTTTTCTCGCTCGCGTGTTATGCACGTGTTTAATTTTAGGAATACCATCAGGCACATCTACTTTTTTTTAATAACCGTCCCTCTCGGGATGAAAAAACACAATCTTCCATTATGGATAAAAACACACAACAGCTTGGCAACAAGCGCAACCTCTCTTTTTTCAATCTGTTCAACCTTTCTGCCGGATTTTTCGGTGTGCAGATTGCTTATGCGCTCCAAAGTGCAAACATTTCTCGTATTTTTGCCACCCTCGGTGCGGATCCCCATCAACTTTCGTTCTTCTGGGTGCTTCCACCTCTGATGGGCATGATTGTTCAACCTTTGGTCGGTAAGTATTCCGATAAGACATGGTGTAGTCTGGGACGTCGTAAGCCATATTTGCTCGTTGGTGCCGTTATTGCCGTTCTCGTTATGGCGCTCTTGCCTAATGCCGGCAATTTCACCTTCACTCAATCGCTTTTCTTGGGACTCAACGCGGCCATGTGGTTTGGCCTCTTCTCCCTGATTTTCCTCGATACTTCTATCAATATCGCCATGCAGCCGTTCAAAATGATGGTGGGTGACATGGTTAACGAGGAGCAAAAAGGTACAGCGTACTCGATTCAGTCTTTCCTCTGCAATGCAGGTTCGCTGGTTGGTTACCTGTTCCCTATCTTCTTTACATGGATTGGTATCGCCAATACCGCTCCGGAAGGTACCATACCTGACTCTGTCAAGTGGTCCTTCTACGTAGGAGCTGCTATCCTTATCATCTGCGTACTCTACACCTTCTTCGCTGTGAAGGAGATGAATCCGGAAGAATATGCGGCTTTCCATGGCATCAAACCGGCTGACAAGAACGAGGTAAAAGAGGAGCCTTCTTTCATAGGACTTCTTATCCATGCACCTAAGACCTTCTGGACCGTTGGATTGGTTCAGTTCTTCTGCTGGGCCGCTTTCCTTTACATGTGGAACTACTCAAACGGCGCTATCGGTATCCAATGCTTCGGATGGGACGGTATCAACGCTGCGGCTCCTGAGTTCCAGGACGCTGGAAACTGGGTTGGTGTTGTGTTCGCTATTCAGGCTGTTGGCTCACTCCTTTGGGCGGCATGTCTCCCTGCTATCGAGCACAAGATGGGAAACAAGGGGGCCTATATCCTCTCACTCATCATCGGTGCTATTGGCTTCGCTTCTATCATCATGGTACACAACCAGTATGTTCTCTTCCTCTCTTATGCACTCGTGGGTTGCGCATGGGCAGCTATGCTGGCTCTACCATTCACAATCCTCACCAACTCGCTCAAGGGTGACAACATGGGCTATTACCTCGGACTCTTCAACTGCACCATCTGCTTGCCACAGATCGTTGCGGCTGTCTGTGGTGGTCTCGTACTCAAACTCGTGGGTACACAGTCTGCTATGCTCGTCGTTTCGGGTATTCTCCTTATCTGCGGAGCGCTCTCTGTACTCCTTATCCGTGAGAAGGAGTAAGCGAATCGCTCCTGACAAACACAATCAACTCGATCAACACAATCAACACAATCAATATTATTAACTAACTTAATTATTCACAAGATGAAACACAATGCATTTCATTCTTTGTTCCGTTCTGCGTGGATGGTAGTATTCGCTTTACTGAGTACTATGATCTGGGCGCAGACTACGGTCAAAGGAGTTGTCGAAGATGCCACTGGTGAACCTGTGATTGGTGCTTCGGTCCTGGTACAAGGGACCACGATAGGTACCATCACAGATTTCGATGGTGTCTTCGTAGTGTCTTGTGATGCAGATGCCACCTTGATGGTTTCCTATATGGGATACAAGTCCCAGGAAGTGCCCGTCAATGGACAGTCCGTTATCAAGGTGGTTTTGCACGAAGACAATGAGCTTCTGGATGAAGTGGTGGTTGTCGGTTATGGTGTCGTCAAGAAAAATGACGCCACCGGTTCCGTTACTGCTATCAAACCGGATGCGATGAACAAAGCACTTACCACGACGGCTACGGATATGCTGTCCGGTAAGATCGCAGGTGTTAACGTAACTACTGGCGATGGTACGCCGGGTGGTGGAGCTACTATTCGTGTCCGCGGTGGCTCGTCACTCAATGCATCCAACGACCCACTCATCGTCATCGATGGTCTCGCCATGGATAACGAGGGTATCAAGGGTGTTTCCAACCCGCTTTCGCTGGTCAACCCATCCGACATCGAGACGTTTACCGTTCTCAAGGATGCTTCTGCTACTGCTATCTATGGTAGCCGTGCATCCAATGGTGTCATCATCATTACCACCAAAAAAGGTGCGGCTAACCAGAAACTGAAGGTCAACTACTCAGGAAACGTTTCTGCCAGCAACCTGAACAACACCTATGATGTCCTCACCGGCGATGGCGTACGTGCATATGCCGATTGGCTCTATGGTGGTACCAAGGCATGGGAGTCTAACATGTCTTATCTCGGTGATGCCAATACCGATTGGCAGAGCCAAATCTATCGTGTGGCCATCTCTACCGACCACAACATCTCAATCACCGGTGGTACCAAGAACATGCCATATCGCTTCTCTATCGGTTATACCGATCAGAATGGTATCATCAAAACCTCTAACATGCAGCGTGTTACTGCCAGCTTGAATTTGAATCCTACTTTCTTTGACAAGCACCTTACCATCAACTTCAACGCGAAGGGTATGTACATCTTCAACCGTTATGCAGATGGTGTTTCTGGGGCAGCTACGGCTATGGATCCTACGCGACCTGTTTATGACGAGTCGCTTAAGCAGTTTGGTGGTTACTTCCAGTTCACGCAGTCGGGTTCTTCGCTCAACGATACCGACCCTATGTGGGATCGTATGCAGAACGCATATGTGGCACAGAACCCATTGGCTGCTCTCGAGCAGAAGACCAATAAGGCAAACTCTGGTTCTTTCGTAGGTAACATCGAGGCAGACTACAAGATTCACGGATTCGAAGATATGCATCTCCATGCTAACTTCGGTGCCGACTACTCTTATGGTAAGCAAAAGACCGTCATCAGCCCATATTCTGGTTCTAACAACTACTTCGGTTGGGACGGATGGGAGGATAAGTCTAAGTACAACCTCTCTTTCAACGCGTACGCGCAATATTATAAGGACTTTACCGAGACACAGCACTTCGACGTGATGGCCGGTTACGAGTGGCAACACTTCTATAACAAGTCGCACAGCGAGGGTCATGGTATGTATCCTACTACCAACGTTAACCCTGACAATGCCGGCAAGCCATACAATCCTACCAGCTACAATTCGGCTACCGAGAGTTACCTCGTGTCGTTCTTCGGACGTGCCAACTGGTCTGGTTGGAATCAGGTTATGTTGACTGCTACCGTTCGTGCCGATGGTTCGTCTCGTTTCGCACCTTCTCACCGTTGGGGTATCTTCCCTTCTGTTGCACTTGGTTGGAAGATCAAGGAGACCTTCCTTCAGGATGTCAACGCTATCAACGACCTCAAGCTCCGTTTGGGTTGGGGTATCACGGGCCAGCAGAACATCAATAATGGTGACTATCCTTACATGCCTGTCTATGTACAGAACCAGGAAGGTGCTTTCTCTTCAACGGGTGTTACCTATCAGGCTGCTCTCGATGCAGGCCTGCTGAATGGACTCGAGCAGGGTGTTGACTATGTGGTTGGTGCCAACGATGGTTATGTTTATTACCAGACCTATCGTCCTAAGGAGTACAACCCTGCGCTGACTTGGGAGAAGACCACTACCTACAACGCCGGACTCGACTTCGCATTCCTTAACAACCGCGTTTCCGGTTCGTTGGACTACTACTATCGTTTGACCAACGACCTGATTAGTTATGTCGATTTCCCTGCTGGTGTCAACTTCAAAACACGCGTCATCAGCAATATCGGTTCACTCTACAATCAGGGTGTGGAATTCGCTATCAACGGCGTCATTCTCGACCGTAAGAACTTCAAGTGGGAGATGGGATACAACGTCGCTTGGAACCACAACGAGATTACCAAACTGACATCTGATGCAACTAATGCAGCTGAACTCGAGGCCAGCGGTATCCCATACATGGTTCGTACCGGTGGTATCGGTAACGACCAATATGTACAGGCACACGCTGTCGGCCATCCTGCTTCTGCATTCTATGTGTTCGAGACGGCTAAGGACGAAGAGACAGGTATGCTCTACCTCGTTGACCGTAACGAAGATGGCGTTATCGATGTGAAGGATAAGTATTTCTATCATAGTCCAAATGCGGATGTCACCATGGGCTTCAACTCCAAGTGGCAGTTCTACGGATTTGACTTGGGTATCACCTTCCGTGCTTCTTTGGGCAACTATGTTTACAACAAGGTGCTCTCTGACAACGCTCAGTACATCACCACGCTGTATGACTCTAAGTTCAATGGTTATCACAACCTCCTCATGCAGTCGCTCGTAGCATACTATGTGGATGGATACGGCTTGCGTAACGTGGAGAATGGTATCATGGCGGATTACCTCGTTCAGAAGGCTTCTTTCCTCCGCTGCGACAATATTACCTTGGGCTATTCGTTCAATTCCAAGAGCAACAAGTTCCAGGGACGCGTCTATGCTACTGTCAGCAACCCATTCGTGATTTCGCCTTACAAGGGACTTGACCCGGAAATCTATGGCGGTATCGACAACAACATGTATCCTCGATGCATGAGTACTACGCTGGGTGTTAACTTCACATTCTAAAATCGACTATAGTCTATCATTCTTAAACACGTCAAATAAATATGAAAACTATTAAGAATATTATCCTTTCTTTGGCTGTAGTACTCGGTTTTACCGCATGTGTCAACGACCTCAATGTCACACCTATCGATCCTAACGTTGTGCAGGATTTCGATGAGAATGCACTCTTCTGCAAACTCTACAACGCTTTTGCACAAACGGGAAACAAAGGTGGTGGCGGCGATGCCGATATTACTACAGATGACGAGGGCTACTGCGGTTTCTTCCGTACCCTCTGCGTACTGAATGAGTTCCCTACCGATGCATATTGGTGGATCTGGAACAATGACGGTGGCGTTATGGCTACGCTTACTCTTTCTTGGGATGCGGCCAACCCATTCGTCTCTAAACTCTACAACCGTCTCAACTACGGTATTACGATGGCCAACCTCTATCTCGACAACACCAAGGACGCTACTGACAAGGAGCATCTGGCACGTCGTGCGGAGGCACGCTTTATCCGTGCGTATAACTACTATTACATGCTTGATTTCTTTGGAAAAGCACCTTTCACCACTACCGTGGATATGCAGACTCCTGACCAGATCGTGGGTAAGGACCTGTATGATTGGTTGATCAAGGAGATCAACGAGTTCATGCCGGAAATGTATGAGACAACAGGTGGCCTCGTAGGCATCTATCGCGCTACGCAGCCTGCTGCACAAATGCTTTTGGCACGTCTCTACCTCAATGCTGAGATCTACACGGGTACTGCTGATTGGGCCAATGCGGCCAAGTACGCAGGCATGGTGAAAGACAATCATCACTTCGACTTGGCTCCTAATTTCTCACACATTTTCATGGGTGACAACGACCATAACGATGCTAAGTGCGAAATGATTTTCCTTGCTCAGCAGGATGGTCAGCACAATCGTTCGGATGCCGGCAGCCAATATGCTATCGCAGCATGCCGTACCGAGGGTATGAACGACCACGGCGTCAGCGCTGCATGGGGTTGTAACCGTTGCCGTCCTGAACTCGTGATGAAGTTCTTCCCCGGTAAAACACGTAGCGAGGTTATCGCTCTTGGCAATGGACATGACGAGTTCACCATGCCGGCTGTTGCTGGTGATGATCGTGCTATGTTCTGCCAGAAAGCGGATGCTGGGTTCGAGGCTGAGTTCTGTGGCTGCTACCATGGTAACGGACAGTTGCTCAAGTCTAACTGGGCACTTTGCAAATGGACCAATCTGTATAGCGATGGCACTTCGCCTACATGGACCAGCTATACCGATACCGATGTGCCTTTGATTCGTATGTCGGAGGCATACCTCACCTATGCGGAGGCATTGTATCGTCAGGATCCTACCAGCCAGGAAGCACTCGAGGCGCTCAATGCGGTTCGTCGTCGTGCACATGCATCTGAGTTCACAGCTCTTACCGATGAGATTATCTGCGACGAGTGGTTGCGCGAGTTCTATCTCGAGGGACGTCGTCGTATCGACCTGATTCGTTGGCATGAGTTCGCCGGACCACAGGCTTGGCCATACAACTGGGAAGGCCGTGGTGGTGCGCAAGTTTGCTCGTTCGTTGGT
Organism: Paludibacteraceae bacterium; assembly: GCA_024399615.1. GTDB lineage: Bacteria > Bacteroidota > Bacteroidia > Bacteroidales > Paludibacteraceae > Colicola. Next base: position 27,641 of record JAKSNQ010000015.1, read on the forward strand.
GAGGTGTGTGACCCTGCTAACGAGAACAACAGTTCTGACAAGGATGCTACCGACCAACTCGTGGCTCCTATCGCTGTGGACGCACATTTCAATCTCTATCCTATCCCAAGCTCAGAATGTGCTGCTAATCCAAATATGAAGCAGAATCCTGGCTATTAATTATCAATTAACTAATTAGAAAAATATTTTTAAAAATATGAAAACCAATAAATTTTTCATGGGCGCTATGCTTCTTGGCGCTGCTCTTTTCACCAGCTGTGGTGATAAGTATACCCTCGTATTCGAGAACAACTCTCAGTACACCGTCAACAACAATACCTATCAGGGTGGTGGTGACACTCCACAGGAACTGCCTGACGTACCTGAAACCGACAAGATGGTTCCAGAAGCAGGCAAAATCTGCGTCATCCTCAATCTCGCTGATGGTCTTAACGAGTGCAATGGTATCGGCTTGAAGGGCTGTCTCAATGGTTCTGACTGGTCTGGTGAGAACACCTATATTGGTGCAGAGAGCTCACAGGTTTCTCGTGACGAAGCTATTCGTTTCGTTTCTTACAAGGCCGGTACTCCTTACTACATGGCTGTTTTCAACATGGGTGAGGGTGGTATCAACGCAAAGGTATGCCAGTTCTTCCAGGGCGATAGCGGCTGGCAAGGTCAGGCTACCGACGTAACCGTTGACACCGACCTGACTACTTTGATTCTGGACGTGGACTTCACCTTGAGTGGTGAGGGTCAGTTCGCATTGGCGGCTGGTGCTCCTGCAGGTGTGCTGGTACTCAATGTAGGTGGCTTCCAGAAGTCTGAGTGCGCAGCTGCACAGCCTGTTGCAACCGAGGCTTGGATCAAGTGCGCTGGTAACGGATGGACTCCTGCACAGATGACTGCTACCGGTACTGCCGGTGTCTTCACCTACGAGTCAACCATTACCGATGTTAACACCGTTGGTGCAAATATTGGTCTTACCGAGGACAACCTGCCTGACTGGTATGATCTGGGCAACGCAGAGTCTCATGGCCTCGCTGAGGGTGATGCTGTTATCTACACCTTCACCTCTACTTCCGGCTCTGAGGGTACGGTTACCATCGCTAAGAAGTAATCGCAATTATATACTACTTGGCATAATTACTGCCTACACGTATATAGTTCCCCATTTTTTAAGGCTGCCTGACCGCTTTTGCCGGTCGGGCAGCTGCTTTATAGGGCGTTTAGACCGCTTCAACGATAGTAAAAGAAGTTCTTTTTGCAGAAAATTTGCATATGTCAAAAAAAAAGCGTACCTTTGCAGCGACTTTTGATAAATTGGTATTAGTGTGTGCTTGCCTTTACGGCTGTTTGTCACACACTTGAGGGCGCCCCTTGAGGGAGATGCAGAATGGCCCTTGACTATACACCCATTAAAATACAGTACGACTTATGTTCTTCAAGCAGCAGAATAATACGTTTCGTGGTGACGGGCACAACCCACGTCCACATCGCTCCAGTTCATCCCGGTCCGGTTCATCCATATCGTCACATGATTTCGACACGCCACGCTCTTATGGTGGTGGGCGTGATGTGGAGGCGGCCCGTTCCTATGGACCTAAGGACTATGAGACACGTCGTCCGAAAGAGAAGGAGATGATTTTCGGCATTCGTGCCGTGATAGAGGCGATAGATGCAGGCAAAACGCTCGACAAGGTGCTCGTTCGTCGAGACATGTCCTCTGCGTTGTCGCGCGAACTGATGGAGAAGCTGGAGGGGTTTCCCACGCCCGTACAGAAGGTGCCGGTCGAGAAACTCAACCAGTTCACCGATAAGAATCATCAGGGCGTCATCGCCTTTCTGTCTCCCGTCGAGTTCACTCCTATCGATTTGCTCGTTCCGTCGATCTTTGACGAGGGGAAGGTGCCTTTTCTCGTGGTGCTGGACGGTGTGACCGACGTTCGCAATTTTGGTGCCATAGCGCGCACTTGTGCCTGTGCCGGTGCAGATGCCGTAATCGTGCCTGCGCGCGGTGGTGCGGCTATCAATGGTGATGCCATCAAGACATCCGCAGGTGCGCTACATACCCTTCCTGTTTGCAAGGTGGAGAACATGCAGAACGCCCTTCAGTACCTCAAGGACTCGGGGGTGCAGTTGGTTGCTGCAACCGAGCATGCCACGCAGCTCTATACGGAGGCAGACATGACCGGTCCGGTGGCTATCGTGATGGGCTCTGAGGATTTGGGTATTTTCCCGGCCAATTTGGCCCTTTGCGACACGAAAGTGAAACTGCCTATGCAGGGCACGATCGAGTCGCTGAACGTTTCGGTTGCTGCCGGAGTGTTTATGTATGAGGTTGTACGTCAGCGTGGTATCTGATTGAGAAATAACGGTTTAGAACATAGAATATATGGCATTTTTCGGCTTATTCAGTAGAGAAAAGAAAGAGACTCTGGACAAAGGATTGGAAAAATCCAAGGAGTCGGTCCTCAGCAAGATCTCCCATGCTATCATGGGCAAGTCAGAGGTTGATGATGATGTCCTCGACAACCTCGAGGAGGCGCTAATCACTTCGGATGTAGGAGTAGAGACGACGCTTCGCATCATCGAGCGTATTCAGGAGCGCGTCAAGCGCGATAAGTATGTCGGTACCGACGAACTGAACGCCATCCTTCGTGAGGAGACAGCGGCTTTGCTGCAGGAGAATAATCCCGAGACTCAGCCGGATTTTGATGCTCCGTTGCCTGCTAAGCCCTACGTGATTATGGTGGTGGGCGTTAATGGTGTGGGCAAGACGACCACTATTGGCAAGTTAGCCCACCAGTACAAGGCCGCAGGAAAGAAAGTGGTACTGGGTGCCGCTGACACTTTCCGTGCCGCAGCTGTGGAGCAACTGTGTATATGGGGTGAGCGTGTAGGTGTGCCTGTGGTGAAGCAGCAGCAGGGCTCCGATCCGGCATCGGTAGCTTTTGATACCTTGCAGTCGGCCGTGGCACAGGATGCTGACGTGGTGCTGATTGATACGGCGGGCCGTTTGCATAACAAGATTAACCTCATGAACGAGCTCACCAAGATTCGCAATGTCATGCAGAAAGTGGTGCCGAATGCGCCCCACGACGTCATGCTGGTTCTTGACGGTTCGACTGGCCAGAATGCGTTTGAGCAGGCCAAGCAGTTTACCAAAGCGACTCAGGTCACCTCGCTGGCAGTGACGAAGTTGGACGGCACGGCGAAGGGTGGTGTAGTGATAGGTATATCAGACCAGTTCAAGATACCGGTCCGCTATATCGGACTGGGTGAGCAGATGACCGACCTGCAGGTCTTCAATCGCGATGAGTTTGTCAAGTCCCTTCTTTGATGCAAAGCGGTGCTGCAGAAAAATATCGTAAATCATAATACCCGATAAGATGAAAAACATTGGCATCGTTATGGCGGCCGCAGTTTTGTGCGCTGCCATGTCTGTACAGGCACAGACACTCAAGATGAAACATCAGGTTGTGCGCGTGACCGCATACGAGGCATCCACCGCCGTGAACCTGGTTGTCGTTAAACCCGAGGCAAAGATAGAGACGCTGGACCCCAAGGCTTTTACCGTCGAAACCAATGGTGTTGCCCGCACCGTCAAGGCCATCTACACCTGTGATGACCGAGGCGAGTGGTGCGACAATGGCGAATATCTGGCTTTTGGTCTGGAGACGACTGCAGACCGCATGGCGCAGCCTTTGATTCCGATGGGCATGGGGCACTGGAGCACGGCTTATCCGGTCAAAGTGGCATTGGCTAAAGGCAAGACGATCAAAGCAGCTGGCAAGAAATATACAGCGGTCGAGTGCGAGACAGTCCATGCGTTGACCAATTTCCTCTCTGAAGCCGACTTTTTCCGTCGTGGCAGTTATACGGGCGTTGCAACCGGTCAGCCGGGTGCGCAGACGCTGACTTATGGCGCATACGAACCCCAGGCGCTGAGACTGGATGGAAAGCCGAATCCGCTCATCATCTGGCTGCATGGTGGTGGTGAAGGCGGCACAGATGTCAGCATCGCGCTGATGGGCAACGAGGTGGTCTCGCTCATTCGTGAGGATATCCAGTCTCATTTCACTACCGACGGCGGCGCACAGGGTGCGTATGTGCTGGCGGTTCAGTGCCCTACGATGTGGATGATGACCTCAAAGGGCTTCGGTCATGGACAGTATCCCTCTCTCTATAGCGACGTGCTGATGGCGACTATTCAGCATTACTTGACGGAGAACCCCGACGTGGATCGTAATCGTATCTCGTTGGGCGGTTGCTCCAATGGTGGCTACATGACGATGAACATGCTGATCCGTCATCCTAAGTTTTTCGCAGCTGCTTATCCCACCTGCGAGGCCTATCTGGATGCCAATATCTCGGACAACGAGATTCGCTCCCTGTCGGAGGAGAATATCTGGATCGTACAGTCGTACGACGATACCACCGTTGACCCGAAGACCCATTGCATCCCGACCTTCAATCGTTTGTGCGCAGCCGGCGCGAAGAACGTGTGGATGTCGATGTTTGAGAATGTGCAGGGCATCGACAACCCGGGCACGTCCTTGTATGGGCACTTCTCTTGGTGCTACCTTTTCAACGATGTCGTTACGTCTTCTCAGGAGCAGAATGGTGTACTTCAGCCCAGCAACAATGGTGGCGGTTCGGTAGCTCCTCAGGGCTTCCATAACATCTTCGAATGGATGAACGCGCAAGTGTTGGAGGCTCCTGTGCAGGACTTTGAGAACCCCTTCTCCCACGTGAATGCCGGCAGCCGGGTCGATAAGGATGGCAAGCAGAAGTACTGAACCATTGGACAATTTGACTATTTTACAATTTGACTGTTTCTTTACCCGCAAGGGGTACGGCAACGCCTCGCTTGGCGCTATCACTTCGTGTGGAATATTTGACAATTTTTGCGGAGGATTTTCATATAAAAATAACGAGAGATGCTTACTTGGTCTGCCATTTTTACGCTTTTGGTGCTGGTGGTCATGTTCGGTGTACTGCTATTCACGGAGATCGAACCCGCTTTGGTTTTCGGTGGTGGCATGGCTGCTTTTTGTGTGAGTGGTGTGCTTACTCCTGACCAATCATTTAGTGGCTTCAGCGACACCTCTGTCATCACGATAATCGTTCTTTATCTTGTCATAGCCGGTTTGACCTATAGCCATGTGTTGGAATGGATTGTCAAGTACCTGATGGGACTTCCAAAAACCCTGTCAGGTGCCATCTTGCGCCTGATGGTTCCCGTGGGAGTCTTGAGTGCTTTCCTGAGCAATACGGCTGTCGTGGCGTTGTTTGTCAATGTCGTTAAACAATGGTCAACAAAACTGGGCGTAAAGCCGAGCAAACTGCTGATCCCGTTGTCCTATGCCTCTGGAATGGGTGGTATCTGTACATTGATAGGTACGCCTCCCAATATGATTATCTCTGGCATGTATATGGAAGACCATCCCGAAGTGCATCTGGGCCTGTTTGCCACAGTTGGGGTGGGCTTGATTTGCCTGCTGGTGGGTGTCCTGTCCATGTTGGCGATGCAGCGCTTGTTGCCGGAACGAAAGTCATTAGACGACCCTACTGCTTTTGACGATTTGTCAGAAATGAAACATGGAGAATGGCGCGTCATGCACCACAAGAGGAGTCATGAGTTGGTGGGAAAACAATTGGAGAATCTGAAAGGTTATCACCCCCATCGAAAGGAAGGTGAGAACGATGTTTACGACCATCCCAAGCGAACGGTGTACGCTGCTGGCATCATGCTTCTGATGGTTGTTCTTTCGGCATTGAATGTGCTGCCGCTTTTGAAATCGGCACTTTTGGCGGCAGTTCTGATGCTGGTTTTGCGTTGCTGCAATGCCAAGCAGGCCCTTTCTGCCATCAATTGGAATATCATCATGGTGTTTGCTGGCTCGATTGCCTTGGGCGAAGCCTTGGAACAGACGGGCTTGGCTACGGCCATTGCTAATATGCTGATTGGTTTGTGTGGCAATAATCCCATCGTGATGTTGGGTGTGCTGACGTTGTTTGCCACTTTCATCACGGAGTTTGTGTCCAACACGGCATGTGGCGCGATGTTCTACCCGATAGCCATGTCGGCAGCTACATCCGTAGGCGCCAACCCGTTGACTTTTGCCATCGCGCTGATGGTGGCTGTTTCGAGCAGTTTTGCTACGCCTATAGGCAGCCCCACGCATATGCTCGTTTACCAGCCTGGCGGCTACCGCTTCGGAGATTTTGTTCGAGTAGGCGTGCCAATGAATCTGATAATCTGGATCACCAATGTTTCGTCCTGTCTGTTGATTTTTGGGATATAATTTTGACCATAAATTGACTATTTGCTCACTGACAACCCTTACATCTCGTGCGACTATCACCTTTGTCTGGCCCCGTGGGTCTCTCGTGGGTCGGCCGTGGGGCTCCCACCCCTCAGTCGAGTCGACTGACTTTTCCTGGATTAGGTTGACCAGATTTGCAGCACAACAAGGAGCCTACAACAAGCAGTCTCGACACGTCAAAATATCTCCCTTAACATTTTAAGTGACACTTCTTGTTTTCCCGAAATGCATAAAAAAACCGCCAGCAGTCTGCTGACGGTTGAAAGGCAATTAACCTTGTGGAAAGCCAAATGCCAAGGCTCCGTTGTTGAGGAGTTTGCCCCGAAGGCCACGTCCATCGGCGGCAAAGATTTCGTTAATCTCATCTTCAGAAAGATACCACTTGCCTTCAGGAGGTACACAGCCAAGTGGCTTACCCGTTGCGCGGAGTTGGTAGATGACTTGCTCGAACTGAGGGCTTACGAGCTGGTGAATGAGTTGTGAGCGTTGGCTCTTACGAATTGTTTCGTTGTCCATAATGAAACAGAATTAAAGGATTAAACAATTCGCCCTATGGAACACGCAAGGGGGCACACCATACGGCATGCCCCCTTGCGCATGCCATTAGTCTCGCGTTCGACTCCAAGATCGCAAGATCGATATCGCTATGCTAAATCGATGGGCGACTTGGGGCTCCGCTCTCCTCACTCGTTATCCCCAACTCGCGGGGACCCCAAGATGGCGGAAAAGCTACGCGTTTTTCCTTATTTATAGTCGGGGA